>DASSNC010000097.1:0-7899 GCA_035688305.1 Rhodanobacteraceae bacterium | reverse complement strand
GCTGCTTGCGGAATACTCGCTCAACGCCCAAGCGCGGACCGGATTACTTCGCTCTGAATGCGCTTTCGTTGAACGATCAAGACCCGCCCCCTCACCCAACCCTCTCCCCCGCAAGCGGCGCGGGGGAGAGGGCTTGTCCCTGGCGCAGCGTGGAAAAACGTGGGGAAATCTCAGGGCCAGGACCCTGAATTCCGGCCAACGCTTGAGCCTGCCATCCATGAAAAATGCTTTTGCTGATCCGTGCTGATCCGTGTAAATCCGTGGTGAAAATTGCTCTTGATCCGCGTTGATCCGCGTTGATCCGCGTCTAATGCTTCTGCGTCTGGCCGGATGTTGCGGCAAGCGACTTCAATCCGAGACCATCGCGCGACACTCGCAGCAGCGAGCCCTGTTCGTACCAGTCGCCCAGCACGATGCGCTGCGCGGGTTCGTCGTCCAGCATGAATTCGTGGATCGCGGGCCGATGGGTGTGGCCGTGGAGCATCCGCGTGACACCGGCGTCGCGCAGCGCGGATTCCACCGCGCCCTGATTCACGTCCATGATCTCCATGTCGGTGCTGGACGTGTGTGCGCGGCTGGCGTCGCGGGCTTGCGCCGCGAACGCGCGGCGCTCGGCCAATGGCCGGGACAGGAACGCGTTCTGCCAGGCCGGATCGCGCACCTGCTTGCGGAACGCGAGGTACGCGGCGTCGTCAGTGCACAGCACGTCGCCGTGCAAGATCAGCGTGGGCGTGCCATACAAATCGACCGTCGTACCGTCCGCGAGGATCTGCATGCCGCAACGGTCGGCATAGTCGCGACCCAGCAGGAAATCGCGGTTGCCGGCGAGGTAGTAGACCGGCACGCCCGCATCAGCGACGCCGCGCAAGGCAGCCGCAACGCGCGAGTTCAATTCGGCGTCGTCGTCATCGCCGATGTAGGCCTCGAACAAGTCACCCAATACATACAGCGCGTCGGCGCGGCGGGCCTCGCCGATACAGAACCGTTCGAAGTCCGCGACGATGTGCGGGCGCGCGTCGTCGAGATGCAGGTCGGAGATGAAAAGCGTGTGCACCGCGTCAGTGCTTGGCACCGGGCTTCTTCTTCGCCGGCGCGGATGCAGGCACCTGACCGGTCACGGGCGAGACCGGTTCGCTGGTTGGCGCCGCGGCATCGCCGATCAACTTGGCGCTTTCGATCACCACCAGCGGGCGCGGCACGTCACCGGGAAATGGCCCCTCGGGGCCGGTCGGCAGGTTGCCGATCTTGTCGACCACGTCCATGCCCTGCACGACCTTGCCGAACACCGCGAAGCCCATGGTCAGGCCGCTTTGGCTGCCGACATAGTCGAGGCGTGGATTGTCGACCACGTTGATGAAGAACTGCGAGGTCGCCGAGTCGGCGTCGATGGGATTGCGCGCAGCAGCGATGGTGCCGCGCAGGTTCGAGAGACCGTTGTTGGCTTCATCGGGGATCGGCGGCAAGGTGCGCTTGGGGTGCAGCTCGCGCGTGTACAGCCCGCCCTGGATCAGGTAACCGGCAATCGTGCGGTGGAACACGGTGCCGTCGTAGAAACCGTCCTTCACGTATTGCAGGAAGTTGGCGACTGTCTTGGGGGCCTTGTCGGGAAACATTTCGACCACGAAGTTGCCCAGCGAAGTCTTGAACTCCACCTGCGGATGCGCGGCCATGGCGGCGCTGGCGTCCGGCGCGGACGTGGACGCGGACGGTGGCGCTGCCGGTGCGCCTTGTGCGGCAATGGCGATGCACGCGAACAAGGTGAACAACATGCAGCTGGACAAATGCCGATAACGAGTCATGGTCGATGTCTGGAGGTCATGGCTGCGCCCATGATACGCGGCGCCCCGGCGGCGCACAGCATGCCGGCGTGCTCATGGACGCGAGCAGGCCGCGCCCGCGCAGAGGCTGAGCCCGGTTTGCGCGCGCGTGCCCGTGAAGGAGTTGCCATCGTCGTCGCGATCGAGATGGCGGCGGCGGATTTCCAGCACGATCGGCGTGATCTGCGCGATGCGGGCGTTGATCTGGGCACGTGTGTAATAGTCGAGGTCGGTGCGTTTCAGCAAGCGGCTCAACTGGTCCAGTGCCGCCACCGCGTTGCCGGACAGGTAGGTGGCGTCGGCGTAGGCGATGCCCGCATGGACTTCGTCGCCGGCAACGTGGCAGGCGTGGCCGTAGGCTTCGTACAGGGACGGCTCGGAATTGTCGTCGAGCAAGGGCTTCAACATGGCTTGCGCGATCCTGGCGCTGGCCTTGCTGCCGTCGTCCAACAGCGTGCGGCTGTAGTCGAGCACGACCGCCGGATCATCGGGCCAGCGATCGTTCAGACGCGCATAGCGCTGCAGTGCCTGCGCGCGCTGGCCGGCATGGCGTTCGGCGTCGGCGAGGCCAAGGGAAAGCGTCAGGTTGTCGGGCGCGGCATCCGCCAGTTCGGCCAGCACCGGCACGGCCTTGGCGGCCTGGCCCAGCTGCACCAGCGCCAACGCGTAGCCGTAACGGTTGGCGGTGGCGGCGGCGAAATCGTGGCTGGCGGCCATGCTGTGGGTGTAGTACTCGAGGGTCGCGCGTGGGTTGCTGGATGTCAGCACGCGCACCCGCTCGCGCATCAGTTCGTATTGCAGTTCACTCGGGCTGGATCGTGATATGGCCAAGGGGTTGGCGCCGCTCGCGCCGAATGGCAATGGCAGCAGTCCGCCGGGCGGTGGCGCGGCGTAGCTGGACCGGAATGCCGATGGTTGCTTGTCCAGCACGCGTGCCCGCGCCCGTGCGTCGGCGATGCGCACGCTGGTGACCGGGTGGTCCTGCAGGAAACCCGGCAGGTTGCCCGCCGCCATGCCACCATCGCCGCCGGGTCGCAGCAAGCTCTGCATGCGCGCAAAAACGTCGGCCATGGCCTCGGGCTTGAAGCCCGCCCTGGCGAGCGTGTCGATGCCGACATGGTCGGCTTCCGACTCGTCCTTGCGGGTGAATTCGATCTGGTGTTGCTGCATCAGCGCCATCACGGAAATGAACGCGCCCATGGCGGCATCGCCACCCGCGCCGTAGCTGCCGTAACCGTAGCCATTGCCGTAGATCGGCCGCTGGTTGCTGCCCGTGCCGGAATCGACCTTGGATGCTGCCAGCGCCGCCGCGAACGCGCCGAGCACGTACAGCGGCGTGGACTTCTTCTGGTCCTCCAATGAGCGCTGCAGGTGGTGCTGGCTGATGTGGGCCAGTTCGTGCGCCATCACCGCCGCCAGTTCGTCCTGGCTGTGGGTGATCGTGAACATGCGCGCGAAAATGAAAACGTAGCCGCCGAAGGTGGCGAAGGCGTTGATCTCGGGGATGTTGAGCAACGTGAACGTGTAATGCTGGGTCGGATCGGCGCTGGATGATGCGAGGCGGTAGCCCAGGGTGTGCAGGTACTGGTCGACCTGTGGATCATCCAATACCAGGTGGGCGCCGCGCAGTTCATGCAGGAACTGCGCGCCGTAAGCGGAGGCTTGCTGCGGCGTCATCACGGTGTCGGCCGCGCTGCCGAGGTTGGGCAGCTTCACGTCCGCCTGCTGCGCCGCCGCCGGCAGGGTCAGCAGCAGTGTCGCGGCGAAGGTGGACAGCAAACGGAAACGCGAGGTGATCGCCATGGATTCGGGGTCTGGAACGATGGATGTGCCTCAGCCGCAGGGCGGGATTGCCGGTGGGAGCAAGACTTTGACCGGCATTCGCCGGCGCGGTTCCGCCAACCGTCCAAGAGTAGCCCAATCGAAGCGTGCTGCCATTCTCGGCGCAAGGGCGTTCAGCCGCGGTAAAATCGTCCAGAGCGGGCCAGGTAAAGCATTCCATGGTTGACATCGAAATCTATTCCAGCGCGTTTTGCGGCTACTGCACCGCCGCCAAGAATCTGCTCAAGGCCAAGGGTTTGGAGTGGCGCGAATTTCGGGTCGATCAGGACATGCAGGCGCGGGCGGCGATGGCGACGCGTACGGGCGGTGCGCGCACGGTGCCGCAGATTTTCATCAACGGCCACTACGTCGGTGGTTTTGACCAGCTGGCCGCGGCCGAGCGCAGCGGCGAACTGGCGGAACTGCTTGCTTGCGATCATCCGTGATCGTTGCTTCGCCGAGCTTTCTGGTCAATGCATTTCCTGATCATCCTCGACGCTCAGCTGCGCTGGTTCCCTCTCCCTCCGGGAGAGGGTGCCCCGGCAGGGGCGGGTGAGGGTTCGCACTTGCGCGTGGCCGCCAGGTGCTGGGCGTGCTGAGCCGCGCGGCGCCGAACCCTCATCCGGCGCTTCGCGCCACCTTCTCCCGGAGGGAGAAGGAAAAACCAGCTGAAGCTCATGGACAGTCAAGATGCATTTAGTCGCGGCCGTGAGGGTCCAGAGCGGCCATCCGCCGCCTGACTTTTCCCAACCGCCGCGCCGGGTTGGTTCGATGCGGCGTGCTCTGCGATAATTGCCGTTTTGTCTGTTTCGATCTTGCCGCGCAGGCAAGACTGTCGAGGAGTTGCGTGTGAGCAAGACGATAGCGGTGATCCGTGGCGACGGCATTGGCCCGGAAATCATGGATGCCACCCTGAAGGTGCTGGATGCACTCGATTGCGGGCTCGAGTACACGTTCGTCGAAGCCGGCATGGTGGCGCTGGAGAAGCAGGGCGAGCTGCTGCCGCAGGCGACGCTGGACACGATTGCCAAGTGCGGAATCGCGCTGAAGGGTCCGCTGACCACTCCGATCGGCAAGGGGTTCTCGTCGCTCAACGTGGCGCTGCGCCGGCACTTCGACCTGTACGCCAACGTGCGTCCGGCCTTGAGTTTCCCGGGCACCAGGGCGCACTTCGAGAACATCGACATCATCACGGTGCGTGAGAACACCGAGGGCGCGTACCTGCAGGAAGGCCAGACGCTCTCCGCCGACGGCGAAGTCGCCGAGTCACTGGTGCGCAACACCCGCACCGGCGCCTCGCGGATCGTGCGTTACGCGTTTGAACTGGCGGTGGCCAAGGGCCGCAAGAAGGTCACGGTCGTGCACAAGGCCAACATCATCAAGACCGCGTCGGGCCTGTTCCTCGACGTGGCGCGCGAGATCGCCAGCGAATATCCGCAGATCACCTGCAACGAGATGATCGTCGACAACACCTGCATGCAGCTGGTGATGAATCCGTGGCAGTTCGACGTGATCGTGACCACCAACCTGTTCGGCGACATTCTCTCGGATTTGTGCGCCGGCCTCGTCGGTGGCCTTGGCCTCGCGCCCGGCGCCAACATCGGCAAGGACGCGGCGATCTTCGAAGCGGTGCACGGCTCGGCGCCCGACATCGCGGGCAAACATGTCGCCAACCCCTGCGCGCTGCTGCTGGCCGCGGCCGAGATGCTGGACTACCTCGGCATGATCGAGAAGGGCACGCGCATCCGCAACGCGATCCGCGCCACGCTGGAAGCCCACGATCGCGTCACCCCGGACCTTGGCGGCACCGGTACGACAGAGACGTTCGCCGATGCGCTGGTGGAACGCGTGCGCCGCTGACACGCGGCAAGTGTGCGTACGTGTTGTCGGCTGGCCCGGCAGCTTCGGCGGGCTTTGAAGGAGGGTCGCAAGGCGCGACCCGGCGCTTCCGCCGCTACAAAATCGGCCACGGCGCCAGCAACAGCACCCACAGCACGGCGAGTCCGCCTGCGAATTTCGCGGTCTTGAACAGCTTGCGGTGGCGCTGCTTGAAGCCGCGGGTTTTCTCGCGGCGGCGGCGCATGGCGGAGAACAGGCGGTTGATCGCGCCGGTGGGTTCGGATGCCTGGTTGGGCGAGGCGGTGATCGCGCCCATGAAGTTGCTGACGTGGTGGTTGATCCACGCAAGGAGCCGGAAGCGCAACGGCCGCTCGAGGTCGCACATCAGGATCACGCGGGTCGTGTCGGTCTCGTTCTCGACCCAGTGCGCGCAGGTCTCGTCGAACACCACGTCCTTGCCATCGCGCCACGAATAATCCTGGCCATCGACGACGATGTGGCAGGCGTCGGAATTGGGCGTCATCAGGCCGAGGTGATAGCGCAGCGAACCGGCGAACGGATCGCGGTGCAGGTTCAAGGTGACGCCCGGCGGCAGCAGGGCGAACATCGCGGCCTTCACGCTCGGGATGCGGTTCACAAGCTCCACGGTCTTCGGACACAGCGCTTGCGCCGAGGGCAGCGGATCGCCGTACCACTTCACGTAAAAGCGCTTCCAGCCGACCTTGATGAAGGATGAGAAGCTTGCGTCGGTGTCCTTCAGGGCCTCGCGAATGTGGCCCTGGTCGGTAAGCCCCGCGGCCTCGTCGCGGATCGTTTCCCAGTTGTCACGCAGGACGTCGACATCGGTGAAGCGCTTGCGATCCGGGAACGCGACGGCCGGCACGGCCGAGAACGCATACATCAGCAAGTTGTACGGCGCGAACACGGTGGCGTGGCCGGCCAGCTGGCGGCTGAGTTTCAGGCGCACGCGCGAGCGCAGGTGCACGATCAGTGCACACAGCAGGAACAGCAGGATGATGGCGAGAATCGCCAGGCGGATCGTGAGCAGCATAATGAAGAAGTCTGGCGCGACGCGCTGATTTTAGCGTGTTGGCCCCACCCGCAGGATGACCAGCCCGCCGGGGTGCGTGCGGAACCCGCCACGCATTGCGCGTTGCACGAAGGCGATCGCGCGACGCGCAGCGATACGCGGTCGCGCGCCCTTTGCCAGGTCGGCCGCGAGTGCCGAGGACAAGGTGCAGCCGGTGCCGTGGAATTGCCCCGTCAGGCGAGGATGCCGCAGTTCCAATGTTCCGCGAGCGTCGAACCAGCGGTCGATGGCTTCATGACCGCGACCGTGGCCGCCCTTCAGCAGCACGGCTTTGGCGCCCAGCGCGAGCAAGGCTTCGCCGGCGCGCTCGGCGTTGCGCACATTGCGGATCCGCATGCCCAGCAGCGCCTCGGCTTCCGGCAAATTCGGGGTGAGCACGTCGGCCAGCGGGATGAGTTCGTCGATCAACACGCGCACCGCCGCCGGATCGAGCAGGCGCGCGCCGGAGGTCGCGATCATCACCGGGTCGACCACCAGCCATTGCGGCTGGCGGCGGGTGAGTTCCCGTGCCACGCAGTGCACGGTTTTCGCATCACCCAGCATGCCGGTCTTGACCGCCGTGATCGCAAAGTCGTCGAACACGGCGTCGAGTTCGGCGCGCAGGTGTTGCGTCGGGACCGCATGCACGGCCGTGACACCGCGCGTGTTCTGGGCGGTCAGCGCGGTGATCGCGCTGGTGCCGTGTACGCCCAGCGCCGCGAAGGTCTTGAGGTCGGCCTGGATACCCGCGCCGCCGCCGGAATCGGAACCGGCAATGGTGAGGCAGCACGGCTGCGGATCGGACACGGCTTAGAGTTCCATCAGGTCGTGGCCGACGATCACGCGGCCCTTGAAGTGCGGTTTGACGGCGGCGTACCAAACCGCATCCGGAATGTGCGCGGTACCGGGCACGAAGTGATTCAACACCAGCGTCTTGACGCCCGCGCGCGTGGCGATCTGGCCCACTTCGGACATGGGCGTGTGCGCGGCTTCCAGATGCGTGCGCAATCGGGTGGCCATGGCTTCGTCCTTCACGACTTCGTCGATGGCCTTCAGATCGATCACTTCATGCACCAGGATGTCGGCGCCACGCGCGAGTTCGACGAGGTTGTCGCTGGGACGGGTATCGCCGGAAAACACGATCGAACGATCGGGACAATCGAAGCGGTACGCAAACGCCGGCGCCACCGGTGGGTGTTGCACCAGCGCAGCTGTGACCTTGACGTTGGCGTCGTGCATCACCAAACCCGCGTGCGTAATTTCGTGCGGCACGATCAGCGGCGCCAGCGGCGGGCGGCCCTCGTCGGCCTCGCGGATGTGGATGTCGTACTCGTTCAGTTCAAGAAACAGTTC
>DASSNC010000092.1:0-5540 GCA_035688305.1 Rhodanobacteraceae bacterium | reverse complement strand
CGCGAACCTCGGCGTGGTGCTGCTGATGTTCACCCTGGGGCTCGACTTCAGCCTGCGCAAGCTGCGCGCGCTCGGCGCCGGAGTGATGCTCGCCGCGCTGGTGGAAGTCGCGGTGATGCTGTGGCTGGGCATCGAGATCGGCCGCCTTGCCGGATTGAACGGCCGCGAGGCGCTGTTCCTCGGAGGCGTGATCTGTTTTTCATCGACGATGATCGCGTTGCGCACGGTCGCCGACCGCGGCTGGCGCGGGCAGGGCTTCGTGGCGGGCATGGTCGGCATGCTGGTGTCGGAAGAAGTGCTGACCGCGGTGCTGCTGACCGTCCTCAGCGCGATCGCGGCCGGCAGTTCCGATACGGCCGGAATCGCGTTCACGGTGTTGTGGCGGATGCTGCTGTTCGTGTCGGTCGCGCTGGTGCTGGGCTTGCTGCTGCTGCCGCGGCTCCTCGACTGGCTGGCGCGACGCGGTCGCGACGAGCCGTTGCTGGTGACCTCGCTCGGAATCTGTTTCGGCGCCTGCCTCCTGGTGGAGTGGGAGGGCTTCAGCGTCGCGCTGGGCGCGTACCTCGCCGGCGTCGTGGTCGCCGAAGCGCGTTGCTCGGAGCGTATCGTGCGGCTGGTGCGGCCGGTGCGCGACATGTTCGCGGCAATCTTCTTCGTGGCAATCGGCCTGTTGCTGGATCCCACGCAGTTGCTGCCGTGGCTGTGGCCGGCACTGGGGCTCGCACTGGCGGTGATCGTCGGCAAGACCGTGGCGTGCAGCGTCGGCGCATTCGTGTGCGCCGGCCGCGGCGTTCGCGACTCGCTGCGGACCGGATTGACCATGGCGCAGATCGGGGAGTTCTCGTTCGTGATCGCTTCGCTCGGCATGGCGGCCGGCGCCGCCGGCAAGTTCCTGTATCCGGTGACGGTAACGGCGGCAGTCGTGTGCATGCTGGTGTCGCCGATGCTGCTGCGGGTCGAGCCGCTGTTGATCGGTGGCTTGCGGCGTCTGACGCCGGCACCGCTGCGTTCGCTGGCGGCGGGTTACCACGAGTGGATGGGCGGCACTGCCGCGGCGGAACGCGATCTGATGCTCGCCAGGATGCTGCGGCGGCTGCTGTGGCACATCGCGGTGAACCTGATCCTGGTGTGCGCGGTTTTCGCGATCGGCGCATTCGTCAGCGCGATGGTTCCGCGCTGGTGGCCGGATCTGCCGCTGCCGCCGGTGGCGCGGCGTTCCCTCATCTGGGCAGGAGCGCTGTTCGTGTCGCTGCCGATGCTGATCGCGGTCTATCGCAAGGCCGATGCGCTCGGCATGCTGCTGGCCGAGATCGGCATCAGCGAGCAGGTCCACGGCGTGCGCACGGCGGGCTTGCGCCGGGTGCTGGGCAAGCTGGTGCCGCTCGGCACCCTCGCGGGCATGGCCCTGCTGGTCAGCGTCCTCGGCAGCAGCATCCTGCCGCCGCGGGGCGTGCTGATCGCGCTGCTGGCCATCGGTGCGTTCACCACGTGGTTCCTTTGGGGCTCGCTGGTGCGGGTGCACGCGCGGATGCAGGCGACACTGCGGGATTTGATCGAACAGGACTCGGCGTCGCTGCCCCGCGAGTGAATCCATCGCGGCGGCTGCGTTGTTCAGCGATGCAAGGCGCCTTTTGCGCGTTCCCGCCGCCGTGCGGGTATGGGGAAACATTTCATTCGGAACGTGTTTGGCGCCGGTGCGAAAGCGCGGCGCGAATCTGCAGCCGGAATTCGGGCGGGCATCGACTCCGGAGCTGCGTGTCGACATCTTTTACATGTATTGCGCCCCGCGCCAGGCCGCCGTTTCCAAACCGCTGAAAACGCAAGGAACGGGAATCGCTCGAGCTTGGCGCGCGACATGCACTGTACCGGCCGCAGGGGTTCGCAAGCAGCTTCTGGAGTATTCGCGATGAAAAAGAAAGCCGTAACCAGGAAGCGCGTGGTCTCCGGTTGGGTATGCGCGGCGGCGCTGGCGGCGCTGGTGCAGGCGACCCCGGCGATCGCACAGTACTCCGGCGAGATGGTTCTATGGCGGGTCGATTCCGGCATGGATCCGGATGGCTCGCCACCTTGGCTCGTAGCCAGCTACGACCAGACCGGTTCGGATACGGTCACCCTGACCCTGACTTCGCTCTTGCGCGCCACCGATGCCCTCTGGGGCCTGGAGGAGCCCAGCGCGGCGGTCGGCTGGGCGTTCTACCTGAACCAGCCGCTTTCCGGGATCTCCTGCCGTTCCGGAACCTGCGGAAACAGCAACAGCGGCTTCAATGCGAGCGGTTTCGATACCGGCCCGGTGGGAGGCCTCTTCAATCTCGGTTTTGGTTGGGATCGCTTCCAACCGTTCGCGGCCGAAGACAGTGCGGTGTATGACCTGACGTTCGCCAGCGCCTTGGTTTGGTTCCCCTTTGATGTCGGTCCCGGCACTGACCTGTTCTCGGTCGCACAGGTGCAGGGAATCGGGCCTGCCGGGGACAGCAGCTGGATCGTGGCGGCGCCACTGCCCATTCCGGAACCGGAGGAGTTCGGATTGTTCGGATTGGGCGTGCTGATCGCTCTGGCAGGCCATTGCGCCGCTGCACGTATGCGGGCGGCGCCGGATGACCCGATCGAACAGGATCCGGTTTCGCTACCGGGCGAATGAGTTTGGCGCGTGTCGGCCGTGGTGCCGCGCGGCATGTGGTTTGGCTTGATGCCGCACTTGTTCCGGGAGAAGCCAAACAGGCTTCAAGTCCCGTAGGTTGCGCTGCGCACGGAAAATCCGCGAGCTGCCCGGCGCGACTCGCCAACCCGGTTCCCGCAGGCCACAGAAGCCTTGACCGTCGGGAGGCATTACATTCGCACACCGCCTGCAATCAGGTGAAAGGCAAGCAGAAGCAGAGCCCTGGCCAATGGTTGCCGCCGTGACCATTGGCCGGATGTCGAAAACGTTTACAGATCCGGAGATTGGCAAATATTTCTGTATGCAGAGCAGGCCGCCGGCGCGCATAGATGCGGACACTGCGCTCGTGTAACGAGGTCCCGGCGTCAGCGCGCCGCCAGGCCGCGATTGGCGCCGCTGACCCTGCGCGCCACCATGAGCACGATCATGAACACCGTGCTGGCCGCGCCGGCCATGAGGACCTCGAACGGCCACAGGTTGTGCGAAGTCGGATCGATCGAGGTGCCGACGAGAATGCGGAGCACCACGAATCCCATCACGACGGCCGGCGCCGCGGCCGCAATTCGCCAGCCGCCGCGCCACCGCCAGAGACCCCATACCGGCGCCAGCAAACCGAACAACCCGAGCGCTGCCATCAACAGCATGAAGCCGGTGAAGAACAGCATCTCGCCCGCGCCGACGGGCCGGTTCGCGGCTTCCCGGTAGGCCGCATCCTGCGCGGCCTGGTCCGCAGCGCGCAGCGTGGTCACCCAGGCAGGTTGCGCGCCCGCTTGCGTGGACGCGTCGCCGCCGGTCACGGCAACCGGATAGGTGGCTACGACGTGCGTCCCGTTCGTCGAGCCATCGCCGGCGCTGATCCGTACCTCGTCCACCCGGGCGTCAGGATCCAGAAAGAACCAGCCCAGCGCTTCGCCGCTGCCGGCGGGGTAGACGCGCGAGGGATTGCTTCCCGCGTGCGCTGGCTCCCCCTCGAAGTATGGCCGGGCCCAGATTTGCACCGGCTGGTCGCTGCGGTAGCGCAAATGCAGGTAGAAGGTCTGGTTGCGGCTGAGCGTCACCGACTCGCCGGCTGGCCAGGTACCCGCGACCTCGACGGTGGTTTCGGCGTGAGCGCACGGAATCGCCAGCGCGGCCACCGCCAAGCAGGCCAGGATTGCCAGGATGCGCATCACGGATCTCCCCGGTCCGGTTGCCGGGGCGGAGCATACCAGTAGCGCGGGCCCGCATCCGCCATCAGCAGTTCCCTGCCCACAGCCCCCCATCCGTCGGCAGCGTCGGGAACCTTTGCATGCGGGATCGGCGGGGCGACGCCCCGTGGAAGCACGCCAGCGGCTGCTGTGTGGCAATCCAGCAAGAACCGATGGGGCGCAGGGTGTCGGTAACGTTTACATATGCCCAAAACGATGACGGAACATGGTTTGCAAGTTGCTGAAATACAAGGAACTGAATGACTCATGGGGGCTGGCATGCGAATTGCTGCGACCATGGCGTAGCGTATCGGTTGCATGCAGTTTTCGGAGTCGACAGTCATGAACAAACGCGCGATTTTTGGGTGGATATCCGCTGCAGCAATTGCCCTGTCCGTGCAGGCAGGCCCGGCATTGGCGAGTCCCGTCACGATCAACCTCGACCAGGTGTTCACCGGTGCGACACCGGATGGGCCGACCCCGTGGCTCGTCGCGACGTTCGAGCAAACCGGCTCGAACACCGGCACGCTGACGCTGACCTCGCACCTGACCGCACCGGATTTCATCCAGGGCCTGAACAGCGCCAGCTCCACCGTCGGGTGGGCCTTCTATTTGAACCAGTCGCTTTCCGCCATTACCTGCACTACCGGCGCCTGCGCGAACGGGGACAGCGGGTTCGATGCCGGCGGTTTCAATACCGGCCCGGCCAACGCGGGCACCTTCAACCTCGGGTTCGGGTGGGGACCCGGCAGCGGCAACCGCTTCACGGCCGGCGAGAGCGCGGTCTACAACCTGACGTTCGCCAGCGACTTGAGCGGCAATCCGTTCGTGGCCAACGGGAGCGGCTGGATCTCGATCGCGCATGTGCAGGGGCTGGGCAACCGCGGCCGCAACAGCGGCTGGATCGTTTCGGACACTTTGGTCTCCGTCCCGGAGCCAGCCGAACTCGGATTGTTCGGATTGGGTCTGCTGCTTGTAGCGTTGTTCGCCGCTGCACGTCGCCGCTGGCAGTGAACCGACGGCACCTCGGCAGACACAGATAACAATCCTCGGCAAAAGGGGATTGTTTTCTGGGGCGGGCGCAACGCTTCGCGCCGATACCTCGTGGGGGATCAGCGCGTCGCGCCAGCTGCCGCGCAGCTCTCCACCGTGCGCGGCTTGCAGGCGAACGGCAACTGGTCGGCGGGCTTGCCGGCCAGGGTGTTGTCGATCCACTTGTTCACCACTTCCTTGAGGATCGCCATCGGCAGGCTGCCCTGGCCCAGCACCACGTCATCGAAGTTCTTGAGGTTGTACTTGTCACCGAGTTTCTGCGTGGCCTCGGCGCGCAACTGCAGGAGCACCTGCTCGCCGATCATGTAGCTCAGCGCCTGGCCGGGCCACACGATGTAGCGGTCGACTTCGGTCGCGATGTTCTGGTCGGCCAGCGCGGTGTTGTGCTGCATGTACTTCACGGCCTGCTCGCGGGTCCATCCGCCCTGGTGGATGCCTGTGTCGACCACCAGCCGCACCGCGCGCCACATCTGGTAGTTGAGATAACCGAACTTCGAATACGGGTCGTCGTACAGCCCCATCGGTTTGTCGCACAGCGTTTCGGCATACAGCGCCCAGCCCTCGCCGAAGGCGTTGTAGTAGGCGTAGCGGCGGAACTTCGGCAGGTTGTCCAGTTCCTGGGCCACCGGGATCTGCAGATTGTG
>DASSNC010000084.1:0-16222 GCA_035688305.1 Rhodanobacteraceae bacterium | reverse complement strand
CCAAGGGGAAAGCCTTGATCAGCATCATCCTGCCGGCCAAGAACGAAGCCGCCGCGCTCGCCGTGCTGCTGCCGAAGCTGCGCGCCGCACAACCCGACGCCGAAATCATCGTCTCCGACGATGGCTCGACCGACCAGACCGCGTCCCTTTGCTCCGAACACGGGGTCACCCGCATCGGCACGCCGTACTCGATGGGCAACGGCGCCGCGATCAAGCGCGGCGCGCGCGCCGCCCGCGGTGACATCCTGGTGTTCATGGACGCCGACGGCCAGCACGATCCCGCCGATATCCCGCGCCTGCTCGCCAAGCTGGACGAGGGCTTCGACATGGTGGTGGGCGCCCGCGACCGGTCGGGGCAGGCCGATGTCGGCCGCGGTGTGGCCAACACCTTCTACAACTGGTTGGCCACCAAGATGACCGGTCACCCGGTCCGCGACCTGACTTCGGGCTTCCGCGCCGCCCGCGCCGAGAAGTTCCGCGAGTTCGTCCACCTGCTACCCAATGGTTTCTCCTACCCGACCACCAGCACCATGGCGTTTTTCCGCAGCGCCTATCCCGTCGCCTACGTGCCGATCCAGGTTGCGCGCCGCACCGGCAAGAGCCACATCCGCCCCTTGCGCGATGGCCTCCGGTTCCTGCTGATCATCTTCAAGATCGCGACGCTCTACGCGCCGCTGAAACTGTTCGTCCCCGCGGCCGTGATGTTTTTCCTGGTTGGCATCGGCTACTACGTCTATACCTTCATCGGCTTCCATCGCCTCAGCCTGGCCAGCGTTGCACTGTGGAGCGCCGCCGTGATCATCTTCCTGATCGGGCTGATCTCCGAGCAGATCACCTCGCTGACGTACCGGCGGGATTCCTGAATTGCGTATGTTGACCATACGGACCGATGCGCCTATGCTAAAGCATAGGCAATAGTCTGGAGACGGAGAAATGACCATCATGCGCCATGTCAGGCTGTTCCGAAACGGCAGCAACCAGGCGGTGCGGATTCCCCGCGACATGGAACTGGACGCCGACGAAGCGGTCCTTCATCGCGAAGGGAATCGGCTGGTGCTGGAACCTATTCCCCCATCCCCGTTGCTGGCGTTGCTTGAAACATTGAAACCCATCGATGACGAATTTCCCGATGTCGATGCGGGGCTCCCGCGGATGGACGACATTCAGTTGTGAGCGAGGCCGCAGCGCCCCGCTTCCTGCTCGACACCAACATCCTCTCGGATCTGGTACGGCGGCCGCAGGGGATCGTCGCGGCACGCATCGCCGCGGTAGGCGAAGCGAGCATCTGCACGAGCATCGTGGTTGCCGCCGAGCTGCGATTCGGCGCGGTGAAAAGTGAATCGCGCAGATTGCGCGCACAAGTGGACGCGGTGCTGGCAGTGCTGGATGTCTTGTCGCTGGCAGCGCCCGTGGACGTGCACTACGCAGACATACGGCACAAGCTCGAGCGATCTGGTACCCCGGTCGGGCCCAATGACATGCTGATTGCCGCCCACGCTCGCTCAATGGGCTGTATCGTCGTCACTGCGAACCTGCGTGAGTTTCGCCGCGTGCCGCGCCTGAAGGCCGAGAATTGGCTGGCCGATCAGGGCGATCGCTGATCCACGCACGCACTCAATATAGATGCAAGAGGATCGCAACCGTGCAAGGCATCGCCAATGTTTTCCGATTCGGCAACAGCCAAGCCGTGCGTCTGCCCAAGGCGTTTCGCTTCCGTGCCGAAGAAGTGGAAATTTTGCGCCGTGGAGACGAGGTCGTGCTGCGAGAGAAACCGCGGTCGCTAGCAGACGCCTTAAGGCGTCTGCCGCCCTGGCCAGACGACATGGACATCCCGGATCTGCCGCCCGGCACTCGCGAGGTCCTTTGAGTGGCGGTTGTCTCCCTGATCGAGCTGATTTCCGAGCAGATCACCTCGCTGACGTATCGTCGTGACAGTTGAGGCTCAATTCCCGCAGGACAGCGTGCGACCCATCAACGTGCTCTTCGTGAGCACGTCCTACCCGCGCGATGAAACCGACTGGCGCGGGATCTTCATGTCGCACATCAGCGCGGCGCTGGCTCGCCACCCCGGCATCAGGCTGGCCCAGTGGGCGCCGCCGGGACGGGTGGATGACCGCGTCGAAACCGTCGCGACGCAAGCGGAAACCGAATGGCTGGCGAGGCTCATGCAGCGAGGGGGCATTTCGCACTGGCTGCGTTCCAGTCCGATATCCGGCACGTTCGCGGCGGCCAAGCTGCTGCGCCTGCTGCGTTCCGCATATCGACGTAGGCGCGACGTCTCCATCTACCACGTCAACTGGTTGCAATGCGCGCTGCCGCTGCCGAGCGACCGAAGGCCGGCCCTGATCACCGTGCTGGGCAACGACATGCGGTTGCTCCGGCTTCCGATGATGCGCCGCGCTATCCGGCGCGCCTTGCGTGGCAGGCGGGTGGCGATCTGCCCCAATGCCGCGTGGATGGAAGCGCCGTTACGCGAAGCCTTCGGGGATCTCGCCGAGGTCACGCCGGTGCCGTTCGGAATCGATCCTGGCTGGTACGCGATCCGGCGTGAGCCGGTGCATCCGGCGCGTTGGCTGGCCGTGACGCGGCTCACCGCGAACAAGCTGGGACCGCTATTCGAATGGTGCGAGCCGTTGTTTCGCCAAGGCCATCGCGAATTGCATCTGTTCGGTCCGATGCAGGAGCAAGTTGCGGTGCCCGAGTGGGTCCGCTATCACGGGCCGGCCACGCCCGAAGAACTGGTTCGCGACTGGTTTCCGCAGGCCCAGGGGCTGGTCACGCTCAGCCGGCATGCCGAGGGGCGCCCGCAGGTGATGCTCGAGGCCATGGCGTCGGCGCTCCCCATCATTGCGTCGCGCATGCCTGCCCACGCGGACATCGTTGCAGATGGCGTGACGGGCTTGTTGTGCGACGACGAAGCCGGATTTGCCGCGGCCCTGGAGAAGCTGGAAGATCCAGATATGAATTTGCGCTGCGGAGAAGCGGCGCGCGCCTGGGTGAGCCGCGAACTTGGCGATTGGGACGACTGCGCAAGCCGCTACGCGGTGATTTACCATCGGTTGCTGGAGCCGCCCGCGCATGGCTGAACCCATCCTGCTGATCGGTGCCGGCGGCTTCGTGGGACGAAGCCTGCTGGATGCCTTTGCGCGCCAGGGCGAATTCCTCGTCGCGGTCAGCCGCAGCGCTTTCGATACCGGGCGTGGACGGGTCGAGGCGCACGTGGGCGCGTTGCGCGAAGTCGCCGACTTCGCGCCACTGCTGGCCGGCGTCCGTGCGGTGCTGCACGTTGCCTCGGCGTCGACGCCAGGCAGTTCGGCGGGCAAACCCGTACAGGAACTCGATGAAAACGTGCGACCCACGATTGCGCTCCTCGAAGCTCTCCAGGCCCGGCCCGAGCTGCCGCTGATCTACCTTTCCTCGGGCGGAACGCTGTACAACCGTGCGGGCGACGGTGCATCCGACGAAGGCGCAGCCGTCTATTCACGCTCGTATCACGGCGCCGGCAAGATCGCCGCGGAACATTTCATCGAAGCGTGGTGCAACCAGTTCGGCGGCCGCGCGATCGTGCTCCGTCCGTCGAACCTGTACGGTCCCGGCCAGGAAGAGCGACCGGGCTTCGGGATCGTGCCTACCGCGTTCGGTACGGTGGTGCGCAACGAAGTCCTGCGCGTCTGGGGCGATGGATCGGCGGAACGCGACTATCTCTACATCGACGATTTCACCCGGCTGGTACTTGCCGCGCTCGATGCCGCGCCGCACGAGGGCTTCCAGGTATTCAATGCGTGCAGTGGCGACAGCATCGACCTCAACGGGCTTTTCGCCCTCATCGAGCAAGTCACCGGACGGGCCTTGCGACGCACCTATGACGCCGGCCGGGCAGTGGACGCGCCCAGCGTCCGGATGCAGGCAATCCGCGCTCGCGAAACGTTCGGCTGGGCCGCGGAAGTCGCCCTCCGCGAAGGGTTGGAACGCACATGGCGATGGTTCAGCACTTGCCGGCGTTGAAGCCGGTCGCGTCGCCGGTCTGCTCCATCTGCATCGCCAACTACAATGGCCTGCAGGTCCTGGGCGATTGCATCGAATCCGTACTTTCGCAGCAGGGCGATACGCCTCTCGAAATCATCGTCCACGACGATGCATCGACCGATGATTCGGTCGCCTGGATCAGGCAGCGTTACCCGCAGGTCGAGTTGCTGGCGAGTGCGGAGAACGTCGGCTTCTGCATCGCCAACAACCGGATGGTTGCGCAGGCGCGCGGCGAGTTCGTGCTGCTTCTCAACAACGATGCGGCCTTGTATCCCGATGCGATCGCCACCTTGCTTGACGGGATTCGCAAGCTACCCGCACCGGGGATCCTGACCCTTCCGCAATACGACTGGCAAACCGGTGCCTTGGTCGATCGTGGCTGCCTGCTCGATTTTTTTTACAACCCGGTGCCGAACATGGATGAAGCGCGGCGCGAGGTCGCCTACGTCATCGGCGCCTGCCTGTTCCTGCCGCGGACTTTGTGGAACGAGCTGGGCGGCTTTCCAGAGTGGTTCGGCTCCATCGCCGAGGACATGTACATCTGCTGCCTCGCTCGCTTGCGAGGACTGCCGGTTACGGCCACGCAAGCCAGCGGGTATCGCCACCGCCAAGGCAGGAGCTTCGGCGGCAATCGCGTCGGTGGAGGCAAGCTAGATACAACCTATCGCCGCAGGCATTTCAGCGAGCGCAACAAGACAGCAGTGATGGTGATCTGCACGCCAACCTGGTTGGTCTGGCCGATGCTGGTACTGCATCTGGCGATGCTTAGCGTTGAGGGGGTGCTGTTGATGTTGCTAAAACGCAACCGCCAGGTGTGGCGCAACATCTACGGTCCGACGTTGAGGTACGGTATGTGCGGGCTCGGTTCACTGCGGATGTACCGTCAAGGAGCTCAGCAGAAGCGGGTTGTCGGCCTGTGGGCCTACTTGCGAAGTTTCACGCCCATGCCACGCAAGTTCTCGCTGCTGTGGCGACATGGGCTGCCCGGGGTGCGCTGATCGTGGCATCCGAACAAATCTAGATGATCTTCCTGCCCCTGTGCCTGCAACTATGCTGGCGCTCTAGAAGCGGTACAAGACACGCAACCGATTCCCGGCAGCATCTCTCTGAAACAATCCGGCGCCTTCCTTTCCGAGAATCCGCAGGATGGAAGCCAACGTGTGCACGCTGGTGCGCGCTCTTCCATGTGGCGACATCGAAAATACACACTGCGCCCAGTTGCGCAGCATTGCCCAATTGCGAGTGCGTGTTGCACGAAATGCCACACGACGCAGGAAATCCGCCAAACCGAGCGCAAAGTCGCGATCCGAAACGGATTCGCGCGGGACGCTCATGATGGCTCCCCAATATAGCTCGCGGACCTTTTCGTTCATGCCCGCGACCATTGAACCCTGAGCATTGACGCGGTATGCCGTCAGGGGCTCGCCCAGTTGCGCGATATAGCCGA
Organism: Rhodanobacteraceae bacterium; assembly: GCA_035688305.1. Taxonomy (GTDB): domain Bacteria; phylum Pseudomonadota; class Gammaproteobacteria; order Xanthomonadales; family Rhodanobacteraceae; genus 66-474. The sequence continues at coordinate 10,749 of DASSNC010000084.1, read as the reverse complement.
AGCGGGCGTGCAGCAGGTGAGCACGGTAGTCGATCAATGGTCCTTCTATCGCCAGCCACGGCTCTATGCTCTGCCGCCTGAATAGCACCGAGCTGTTGTTGAGGAAGTTCCCGCGTCTGAGCAGGGTGGCCAAGTCGAAGCAGTTGTCTCCGGCATCGTTAAAGATCCCGATCCGGTTCCCCGACTCATCGATCGTAATGGCATTGGTGTAGACCGCGCTGCAACCGGGGTGCATATCGAGAAAACAAACTTGCTTGCCGAGCTTTCCCGGCAACCAGTAGTCGTCTCCATCCAGCCGCGCGATGTAATCGCCCTTGCAACGTGCCAGCAAAGCCTTGGTGTTGAATGACGCACCGAGCCGCGGTGCATGTCGGACGTGCGTGACGAGCGACGGGTGCGTCGCTGCGAATTCGGCGACGATCTCAGTGGTGCCATCTTCCGAGCTGTCGTCGCCAACCAGGACCTCTGCATCGCACTCGTGGGCCTGCGCGAGCAGGCTCTCGAGACATTCGTGGATGTAGCGACGCTGGTTGCACGTGGTGACGCAGATCGAAACGCGCGGCATGGTCAGGGCTCGCTCGGAAGATGGCGTGACACCTGCGCCTTGGACCGCAACGTGCGAGCGAGCTCCAGGATTTCCGTGAAAGCTGTGTTTCGTGACAGCGCCGCCGCACAGAGGTATACAGCGGCGGCGGCGAAGATCGCGATAACCATCGCGAGAGTTCCGGTCGGCATCCAGTGCAGGACCAACCAGCCGCTAAGTGCGGCAAGAGCGGTGATCGCGAGCGTAGAAGCCTGGTCTCGCAACTGGGCCAGCACGCCGTATCCCAGGAGCTTCTTCGAGTACCAGGTATTTATAACTACTCCGAACAAGCTTGAAGCCAGCACGGCCCAAGCGATCGCCATTGGTCCCCCGGGGCTGCACCCGATGATCAAGCCGATCGAGACGATGCGTTTTATTACCTCCAGCCGGAAGATAATGTCAGATCGCCCCTTGGCGCCAATGGCAGCGAGGTTCAAGACATGCAAAGGCCACAGCGCCGCACTGACGGCCAGGACACTCAGCAGTGGCGCTGCGGGAGTCCAGCGGGGCCCATACAACATCTCTATTAGCGGCTCCGCGACCACCGCAATGCCGATCATGCACGGCACGAACACAAATATCGCAACACGCAGCGACAGTCGCAATGCGCCAACCAACTTTTCATGCTGTTCGGCGACGCTCGAAAAAACTGGGAGCCCCACCCGATTGAGGACGCCGCTCATGAATTGTGCCGGTGCCATCTGGGTATTCTGGGCCAGCGTGTAATAGCCCAAGGCGCGGGAGTCGAACAGCTTGCCGATCAGCAGCGACTGGAGCCGCAGCGAAATCATGTTAAGCAGGTTCGACAAAAGCATGTAGCCGCCGAAGCCGCCAAGGCTCTCGAGCGCGTGCCGGTTGAAGCGGCCCCTGGGGCGCCAACGCGAAAATGACCAAAGCAGTAGTGCGCGGATGCCGATCGCGCAAACGGCCTGCCAGGCGAGACTCCACACGCCGAACCCGCGCCAGGCAAGCAGAATGGCCAATCCGCCCGAGCAGAGTGAAGCAACGATTTCCGCTTTTGCGCGGGATTTGAAATCCAGTCTTTGGGTCAACAACGCATCAGGCACGGAGGCCATCGCACTGAGCGGAAGCACAAACAGCAGCAGTCGGGTCAGTGGAGTCAGCAGCGGCTGCGAATAAAACGCAGCAATAGCCGGTGCCGAGAACCACAGGGCGGCCGCGACCGTTGCGCTCGCTACGGTGGAAAACAGAAATACGGTGGTTTCGTCGTCATCGCTGGTTACTTGCTTCTGCACCAGCGCCGTGCCGAATCCGGAGTCAACCAAGAGCGCGGCCACGGTGGTGAAGACCAGCAGCATGGCAATCAGGCCAAAATCCGAAGGGGTTAGCAGGCGAGCGAGCACCACCATTACCGCAAACTGCACGCCATAACGTGAGGTGATCTCCAGTGCACTCCACCACGTGGCGTGTGCAGCGCGCTGGGTCAGGGAGCTCATTGCGGGTGCGGGTCGGGCGAGGGCGGTCGGGAAAACACCAAGCGGATTAGGTCGCCGTGCACGAGAATAGCGGACGACGATAAAACTCGCCTGGGAAGTCATCGAGTTTGAATTGGTCGATCTCGGTTTGGAAATTGGCCCGGTTACCCTCGGCCTCTTCAGCCGCATGCCGAGCCGCCGACCACGGAAAATTCCTGAATTTCACGCCCCCGTCGGCTTTGCGCGTTGCGTAGGCCACTTGTGCGACGTGCCAGCCGCTCGATTGAAGCCAGCCCGAGAATGTCTCCAGCTTTTGCACATCCGCGCGAATGGCGACGAGCGGCTGGCGCTTGTCGCCGCCCCAGTTGCTCCCCATCTGGAAAAACATCCCGTCGGCGCGGTCGCGAAGCAGGCCAAGGTAGCGAACCGCATAGTTCGCGAATCCGCCTTTGTCGGAGAGAAGGTCGGTGTCGAAGTCGTGACCCGCGTGGTGCAGGACGTTCAGGTGCAAAAGACAATCAGAATGGGGCAACTCGTGTAGATCGGCGAGTCCCACTGCGCGTTGGATCACCTCGACATTGGCCATCCCAAAATATTTGGCAATCCGCGCGATGAAGCCTGCATGGTTGGCGTTGGCTTCGACGGCGAAGAATCGCGTCTGTGGGAACTTGCGTGCAAGACTAAGGGTGAAAAAACCGGTATTCGCGCCGAAGTCCAGCCATGTTTCGCCCATCGCCGGCTTCCTCAAGCCCATGATGTAGGCGAGCCGCGGCCGGTCGCCTCGCCAGTTCTCGTCGATGGTCTCGGTGTAACCGAGTTCTGTCGAGACGAAATCCGGAATGTTCTGGTAAACCGAGTGCTTGGATGCATCGGCATACAACTTCTGAAGCTCAGCCTTGAGTTCGCTCACGCTGCCTCCTTGTCGCATTCGCGTGTTTCAGATCGTGCAAGAAGCATCGCCAAGAGTCCGATCGCAGATATACATCGCTGTGGATGCAGCCGAGGATCACGGCCATTACTGAACGACTTTTGGTGTGCCAATCCGGCTGCGCCCCTGCAGCAAGCGTGTCGACAAGGCCGCCGAGCCAGAAGTATTTCCCCCGAGAGCCTTTGCTGCGCCGTTGGAGGTAGCGCGCGGGATCGCCATGCAAAGTTTCGCCAATGAACGCCTGCAACAGCGGCTGGTGCTTATCCAGGCAGAATTGAACTGGCCCCCAAATTCGCGGATTCATCTCGATGAAGACGTTGCGGTCGGCCGAAGCGATTACCTCGATCATCCCCAACCCGTGGAAGCCGGCATCCCGGATTGCCCCCACCAACCGGGTAGCGATGCCCGACCGATGGAAATTCGATGGCACAGCCAGCAGCATCGATTTGCCCTCGGGCTGCTGCAACAGGTTGCGTTGCGACCATGTTATTGCGGGAGCGCCATTGCGGGGAACATACATCAGCAGATATAGGCTGTCGCCGCGGACATGTTCCTGAAAAAAGTACTCGGCCGCATTGGGGTCGTTTCGAAACGCCTCCAGTTGCACGGGCTTCCCCAGCAACCGCGGATACAGCGATTGTCCGTCGGAGGAGACATTACGCAATGGCTTCGCGATGGCAGGGAGGCGCGTGGGATCCGGGTGTTCCCATTCATGCGGAACCGAGAACCCCGCTGCAGCAAAGAAATCCGTTGAGGTGCGTTTGCCCGTGAGTCGGTTGTAAATCGAGGCATCCACAAGCGGGATTTCGCAATTCATTCGTTCGATTTCGACGCGATGCTTCAGCAGGAAAGTGTTGAAATATTCCGTGGAAGGCAGCACTGCCAGTGGGCGCGAGCCAGCTCCCTCTCTAGCTCGCGCCAAGCCCTCCGCGAAGACTTGCAGGGTCAGCGAATGATCTGGGCGAATCCACTGGACATCCTTGCGATAGCTGGTCCGCAGGATCTGGTCGTCCAGTGTCCGGGCGATGATGAAGGCGCGCTCGCCACAGAGCCGCAGTGCACGCAAGAAGCCCAATACCGCGCGATCATTGCCGCCGCTGAAGACAAGGAATGCTTTTTCATCCGCCGCGTTCAAGCCGGCTGGGCGAGCAAGCGAATGATTGAACAGACGGCGTCGATGGCTTCCCGTGAGACCGAACTGCCGTTCGGAAGAATAATCACCTGCTCCGCCACGAGTTCGGTGTTTCCCAGCATCAGCCCCGCGTGGGGGAACAAGTCCCGATAAGGCTGCATTCGGTGCGTGCCAGGCCAGAAATATTTGCGAGCCAGGACGTTTTCCGCGTGCAAGGCCGCGACGATATCGTCGCGCGAGACCGGGCATTCTTCGCCAACCTCCACTACACAGTAATGGTGGCTGTTGTGCTCCGCCGGATCGTAGGCGAGTACCGAGATTCCGGGGATGTCGGCCAAAGCGGCGACGTATTGCGTATAGTTGCGACGATTGACCGCGAAAATCTCATCCAGCGCGTCGAGGTTGGCCAATCCCATTGCAGCACACGCTTCGATCATCTTTCCATTGGTGCCGGGGTGAATCACGTTGTCGTACCCGATGAAACCGAAATTGCGCATCAGCCGCATTTTCCCGGCCAAGTCGTCGTCGTCGGTCACGACCGCGCCGCCCTCCATGGTGTTGAACGCCTTGGTGGCGTGGAAGCTCAGCACTTCACAGGCACCGAATGCTCCGATGGTGCGCCCCTTATAGCTGCATCCGAATGCGTGCGCGGCGTCGAACATCAGTTTCAGCCCGTGCTCATCGGCTACGGACTGGAGTTCGTCAACGGGTGCGGCGCGACCCCACAGGTGCACGCCGATGATGCCGCTGGTGCGTGGCGTGATCATCCGGCGCACTGCCTCAGGATCGAGATTGTGCGTACGTGGATCTATGTCGGCGAAGATGGGCGTGATGCCCTGCCAATGCAGCGAGTGGGCAGTCGCGACGAAGGTCCAGGACGGCACGATCACTTCGCCCTGCAAACCCAGCGCGCGTATCGCGATTTCCAGCGCGATCGTTCCATTACAGATCGCAACACAATGCTTCACGCCAAGATAGTCGGCGACGCGCCGCTCGAACTCCTGCACCACCGGCCCGTTGTTGGTCAACCAGTGGCGATCGAGGATCTCGCCGATCCCGCGCAGGAATGCATCACGATTAACGATGTTCGGGCGGCCGACGTGCAGCGGATCATCGAACGCCGGCGGCGCACCGCTAATCGCAAGGTCGGCCTTGGTGCGGATGACCTTGTTCGGCATGGCGGTTTTCGAATGGACGGGACTATCCGGCATGGCGCAAGCGTACAGCAACTGCGGGGAGTGAAATGATATTGGCTCGACGTTTCAATGGCTTGGTCAGGGTGCCGGATGCGGATCGTGCTATCGAGGTGCCTATTGCGACTCATCAGCAGCAAGTCGAAACACGCTCCGAAAGGGAAGCGCTACTCGGCACGTTCCGTCGTCCCCTGTTCCGCTAGTCGCTCCAACGTCGCGATCTGTCGGTCGAGTCTACCGGCAAGATTCATACGGCGGAGCGCGTCTATTTGTTCGAGGGCCTTTTCTGTTTGGCCGTGGCGCGCGTACAACGCCGCGAGGTCGAGCCGATAGGCGGACTCGCCGGGATCGTCTTCAACCGCGCGGGCGAGGTATTCCGTCGCCACTGCGTCATTATGCCGGATGTCTCGCTGGAAGTCGGCGTACGCGGCTTCCAGCCGCGCGATCGGGTGGGGGCGCGAAAGTGCGGCTTCGTACGCGCGCTGCAGTTTCGAGACGTCAAACCGGCAGATTCCGGAGCCGTAGCAGCTTGTCAGCGAGATCAGCGCGGAAATGTCCTCTTGACGAGTTGGTTGGTCCCGCAACTTGCGTGTCATTGAAGTCCAGAATGCGCTGTCGTCACCGCGTCGCTCGTGATCGGCGATCATGATCATGGCTTGATCGGCCAGTGCCGAAGATCCCGGAATGGCCGCAGCTTGCCGCAGGTATTTCCAGGAAGCCGTCAGCAGGGGCCCATCCTTGTAGTTCGACGCGATCAGCAACTGCCGACCGGCCTCGTACACCGCGCGGGGTGAATCCGGGTGACGGTTGGCCTCGAAGACGGCCAACTGCAGCGGATTGGACCATTCCCTGGCGCGCAGATTGGTTGCTGTGGCGAACCACAGCACCGCGACCGCGACAACGAATCCACGCAGCAACGGCCATGTGATCTTCCAGCGCAATCCAAGCAGCAGCGCGCCAAGCGCCAGCAGCACGCCGATGGAAGCGAAGTACATGCGCTGCTCGTACACCAGTTCCAGCGGAATGATGGTCGCAGTAAGCAATTGCGCGGCAAAAAACCAGCCGATGCCCAATGCAACCAACGGACGCCGGTTGCGCAGCAGCACTGCCACCGCAATAAGCGCCGCCAGCAGCAGCATCGAACCCAGGGTCGTCCACGGGCTCAACAAACCCGTCGAGATCTTGATCTCGTCGTGGTAAAGGCTGAGCACCATCGGGTTTGGTGCGATGGTCCAGTGCAGGTAGTCGACCAGCACCCGCGGCTCGGTCAACAGACGTTGGCCCAAGGTGAAGTCGCGCATGGCCAGCACGCCTGGCCGCAGCACGCCACGCAGCAGCCACAGGAAGCCGAGCACCCCAGGCACGAACAATGTGACGGTGAACAGCGCCCAGATGCGGCTGTCGGTCCGTTTGCCTCTTTCCAACGAAAGTCCAGGGGACTCGTCGTTCCGCGCCGCTGGGGTCGCCTCTGCTGGAAATGTGGTCGACCCCGATGCGGTTTCGACGCGGACGGAACCCGGAATCCAGCTCTTTGAGATGGTCGAGGCGGCAAATCGCAAGAGAATCCATTCCGCCAGAAACGCAAATATTGGCAGCAGCACCGCCGTTTCTTTCGCGGTGAGCCCGAGCAGCGTGCCCAATACGACTCCTGCTGCCGCCAATGCGAAACCGTGCCGGTCATGGCGTGCATTGGCTGCGGTCAGCATCATCCAGCGGCCGTGCAGGTATGCCCACAGCCCGGCAAGGACGAAAACCTGACACAGGCTTTCCATCCGCTGCACCACGTACAGCACCGCCATCAGGTTGATCGGCAGCAGCAGCCACGCGGCGCTGACGACCAGCGCCAGGCGCGTGGCTGCGGCGTCGTCGATTGCGGGAAAGCCATCCCCCTCGGTCCCCCTTCCTGCGGAAGGGGGAGGGGAACCACCCCCTTCCGCAGGAAGGGGGTCAGTCCGCAGCACTGGGGGGATGTTCTTTCGCGGGAGTGAAGGCGGAGCGCCCCGCAAACCCAACAGCCGCAGCAACGCGCGCAGCATGCAGAACAGCAGCACGCCGTTGATCAGGTGGATGATCACATTGGTGAGCTTGAACGGCCATGGATCGCCGCCGCCGGTCATCCAGTTCAATGCGAAGGTGATCGATGCGAGCGGGCGGTGCAGGAAGCTCGCAGGCGAGGAAATTGCGGCATTGACCCACGCGACCAACCCGGCGTGTCCCGGCGTTATGTGGATCGCGCGGTTGTCGACGATGTTCGGATAGTCGTCGAACACCCATCCGCCCGCCAGCCCCGGCCAGTAGACCGCCCCGGTTGCGATGATTGCGACCGACAGCAATAGCCAGGGCAGCCACACATTGCGTTTCTGGTTCAATCGCATCGATATGCTTCCTGCGGCGCGGCCGGCGTCATGCTACCGGGGTGGTCGCGGCGTCGACATCTCATCGCAAGCTGGCGTCGCATTGGCTGCACCGGACGGACGATTGCGTATTTGGTTCAAGACGCGCCTCCTCGCTTTGCTGCTGCATCTTCTTCCAGGGTCCTACGGAGCCGAATGGTTTCATGGAGCCACCAGCCCTGCTGGTGCAGCACCCAAGCGTGGATACGCGGCATGCCGAAGCCGGGCTTGGGTGCGGGCGGCAAAGTGGCGAAATAGTCGAGGTGCGCGAGCCCCCACTTTGGATACCCATGTGAACCGAGGTACGCGGCCTGCTGCAATGCCGATCCGGTTTTCGGCGCTGCGGCGAGCGCACGATCGAACGACGCCAAAGCCTGCTTTGGCTTGCCTTGGGCAAGGTCGAGTTCGCCTTGCAGGTGATCGAGATCCTGCTGGCGCCCCGGCTGACCGCGCCAGTGCGGGTTGCGCCTCGCAGCATCAAGTGTCGCCTGTAGTGCGGCAAAGTCGAGCCCTGCGCAGGCGTGATTGCTCGCCATTGTCAATGCGTCGTTGAACCAGTTGAATGCCGCTTGGCCGCCGAGGCGCGTGTGCGCGAGGGCCTTGCCGGCCGCGGCCAGTGTTTGTGGCTGCACCGCTCCGAGCTTGCATTCCGCCGCTATCAGGTTGATCGGCGCCTGGATGTCATTGGGGTGCTTCGGCATTGACAGGCGCAGTCGGGCGGCAGCCAACCGTGGTGAGTCGTGCGCCATGTCGTAAAGGGCGGCGTTTGCCTGCGCGCGAGCGGAATCGGGGTTGATTGCCGCCCATACTCGCGCCTGCCGCAGTCCGTCGCCCCATAGCGTCGCCCGCTGGAACGTCAATGCGGCGAGTGCTACCAGGATGCCGGCAGCGACGAGTGTTCCCAACCACCGCAGGGGCCCGGGCCGCGCAAGCCCGATGCCGAGGGGCCAGAACAGCAGCATGGCCGGCAGGTAGTTGCGGTGTTCGAAATACAACTCAAGCGGGATCCATCCCGACTCCATCAATTGCGCTGTGAAGTAGAACAGCAACGCCAGCGCAATCGCCGGATGCCGTTTGCGCAGCGCAAAACCCAAGGCGATGAGGGCGATGATCAGCGTGATGCAGGGAATAGTGGAGGCCGGCTGGAACCAGCCCGTCGAAATAGGAAACGCGTCGTTGAACAGACCGCTTGAGTACGCATGCGGTACGAACAGCAGGCGCAGGTAATCGGTGAGCACCCGCGGATCGGTCAGGAGGCGCTGGGCCGTGTTCCATCCCCGCGCATCGATGGGTGCGGCCAGCGATCCGGGAAGCAGATAAAGGAGGTACGCGAGCACCAATGCGCCGGGGACGACCAGGAACGCTGCCACGGCGCGCCTGTACCAAGTGCGTGTCTGCTGATCCGGCATGGGTCGCCGCGGTGCCAGCACGATCCATTCGACCAGCAGCAGCAACAACGGCAGGAGCGCGCCGTTGGCCTTGGAAAGCACGGCCAGGACGGTGCACAGCCAAGCCGAGGCGGCCATCCCGGCCAAGCCGCGTTTGATATGTCCGCGGGATAGCGCCCCGCGCGAAGCAATCCAGCCCAATATAGCGATCAGCACGAACGTGGCGGGAAGCATCGCCTCGCGCTGCACTATATATAGCGTCGTCGAGACCAGCAGCGGGTGCAGCAGCCATGCGCTCGCGCCGAACAGAGCAGCGATGGCGCAGCCTTGCCCGTCCATCGGCGGTTCCGCATGCACACGATGCGCGGTGGCGAGAAAGCGACGGCGACTAGCCGCCTCTTTTACCCCCTCCCCTTCAAGGGGAGGGCCGGGGTGGGGATGGGGTTCTTGGACTGCTGACGCGCCTCGATCTATCGGAAGAGCATCCGGACTACCAGCAAGAGCGGGAACGCATAGCAACTTTCCCAACCACCACAACACCCACGCCAGCAGCGCGCCATTGATCAAATGCAGGATGACATTGGTGACCTTGAACGGGTGGGGGCTTGATGGCCAGTCACGCGAGTCGATTAGGAAGGTCAGCATCGTCAGCGGTCGCCCGGTGGGATCCGCGGTGCCGGAGGTGATGTAGCGAAAAAACGCCGTCCAGTTATCTACTGGTCCCGTCGCGCCGATTGCCGGCAGGCTCGCGAAGTCGTCGAACAGGAAATCGCCGGAAAGCCCTGGATGGTAGGCCCACCAAGTGAGCGCCAGGATTGCGAGCAGTGTCGCCGCGAGCGCAAGCGAGCTGATCAGCCGGCGCGAACGGCGCACGCGCGGTATCGAAGTCACAGTACGGGATAGGCGGCAAGCATGGGGCGCAAGGATACGCGATTCATGCGTGGCAGCCGGGATAAGCGTGCCGCCTCACGATTCTTGTGCCCGTGCGAGCGGGCAGTGAGTGGACGATTGGGCGGCACTGCCAAACCGTCCGGTGTCCCGATTCCGCACGCTACGCGAGGCGCAGGCAAAAAAGAAGGGCCGCGTGAGCGGCCCTTCGGTTCAACTCCGTTGCAACTGCGGCTATCAGCGGCAGCTCGAAGGCAGGTACTTAGGCTCCACGGTCGATTTTGTGCACGACCAGGCAATCGAACCGCTGCTGGTGATGGGCGACAGCACGAACGTCTTGCCATTGATTGCGTCGTTGGAATCTTTGCCGAAGGTCGCCGTGATGATGCCGCTACCTCCTGCCTCCGTGGTGACCGACGCCACATATTTACCATTGGTGGACGAAGGCGTAGACGGCAGACCAGCGGATTCCGGCGCGTTCGGGAAATGGCCCTTGTTGGAATAGAACTCGGACTCGGCCACCTTGGCGCCGCCTGTGAGCACCGCGCCTTCTGACACCTGCGTGCGGATCAGGTAGTTCTGGTAGGCCGGAATGGCGATCGCGGCCAGGATCGCGATGATCGCGACGACGATCATCAGTTCGATCAGGGTGAAACCCTTCTGCATCGATTTCATGGTTGGATACCTCTGCTTGTGGTAACTGGTCAACTGGTTGGGAATGCCCAAAGTGCAAGCCCCTGATGCGAACCCCCTGGCCAGCGGGCCAGTGAGCCAGAGCTCGGGTGGAGGAAAGCAGCTTTCGTGCCAA
>DASSNC010000079.1:0-4531 GCA_035688305.1 Rhodanobacteraceae bacterium | reverse complement strand
TCTGCACGGTCAGCAGATACAGCTTGTTGACGCCGAACCAGACCGCCACCTTGTCGGGCGCGAGGTACTGGAAGCCGTTGATCTGGAAATATTTGACATGATCGACCGGCGCCTGCGCATAGCGTTCATAGCGCGCAAGGTCCGAACGTTCGGAAGACGTCTGTTGCGCTGCTGCCGGCGCAGCGGCAAAGCCTGCAGCCAACAATGCAAACCCGATAGCCGCCGCGAAGATTTTCATTTCAAGCTCCTTCATACGGTCGCGTACGTTTCTGACTATACTTGCAACGTGGCCGGCCAGATGAGTGAACGCTGACCGGTCGCAGCGCACCATCGTCCCTGCGTCAGGAGTGTTTCCAAGCCGTGTCCGACACCCCGAAGGCTACTGCCCCTCTCGCTGCGAGCGATGTTTCGGGGTCGCACCTGCCGGCACCCCTGCGCTGGATCGCCCGGCCGCTGGCGCGCCTGTCGGTCAGCCATTTCAACTTGCGCGCAGGCTTGACCAGCGACTGCCTGATCAGCGTGTTGCTGATCGCCGCCGGCATCTGGTATGGACACATGCACATGCTGCCCGCGGGGGTCACCGTGTTGTGCGGCCTGTTCGCCTTCACCTTCCTCGAATATTCCGCGCACCGCTGGTTGTTCCACGGCAATACCGGCCCCTTCCGCGCCGGCCACGACCACCACCATGACGATCCGCTCGGCTACGACGCCCTGCCGTTCTTCATGCCGCCGTTGTTCATGGCCACGCTGGGCGGGTTGTTTGCGTTGGCCATCCCGGCCGGTTATGCGTTGCTGCTGGCGGGCACGATCGCCGCGGGCTACGCCGCCTACGGACTCAGCCACGTCGTCATCCACGTGCACCGCTTCAAGAGCGCCACCATGCGCCGCTGGGTGGGTTTCCACAACATCCACCACTATCACCCGGACGCCAACTTCGGCGTGACCACCGGTTTGTGGGATGTCATCCTCGGCACCCGCTACCAGCGCGCGCCGCGGCCAGCCATCCACCACCGCTGAGCCTGTCGCGGCGGGACGAAGGAAATCGTTCGGCACCGATCAACACGGACAGGCACGGCGTGAAGTCGCGAAAATCCGTGGCGGCCACACTGCCAGCCGCAACCGATTATGCTTCGCATTTGCGTTGTCGCTGGAGGCATCCGTGGATCGTCGCGATTTCCTGAAGACTGCCAGCCTCACCGCGCTGGCCGCCGGGCTCGCGCCCGAAGCCGAAGCGCTCGCAGGCAGCATGTCGTCGCCGGCAGCTTCCGCCCCACCAAACCTGGCCGCTGACGGCAAAGCCGATTACACCTTGCGCATCGCCCGCGGCGTGCTGGAGCTCAGTCCCGACAAGCTGGTCTCGACCGTGCTCTACAACGGCGATTTCCCCGGCCCCCTGCTGCGCTTCCACGAAGGCAAGCCGGTAACTGTCGACATCTTCAACGACACCGGGCACGACGAGCAGGTGCATTGGCACGGCCAGTTCCTGCCCGACAGCGTGGACGGCGCGTTCGAGGAGCGCACGCCACCGGTGCCGGCGCACGGCCACCGCCGCGAAGTGTTCGTGCCAAAACCATCGGGACTGCGTTTCTATCACACGCACGTGCGTGCCGGTGACGACCTGTCACGCGGCCTGTATTCGGGCCAGGCAGGGCCCGTGTACATCGAACCGAAGCACGATCCGGGCAGCTACGACCGCGAGGTCTTCCTGACGCTCAAGGAATTCCTGCCCTACTTTTCACGGATGGATGACGACAGCCCCTTCATGGCGCCGGAAGGCATGGAAATGCCGCTGGTGACGATCGCCGCGCACGCCGATCCGAACGCAGGCAAGGTCGCGCCGGGCTACGAACTGGCCTACGGCGCGTTCGCGATCAACGGCAAGTCGCTTGGTCACGGCGAACCCATCCGCGTGCAGCGCGGCGAGCGCGTGTTGCTGCACGTCATCAACGCCAGCGCCACCGAAAACCGCAGCCTCGCCTTGCCGGGCCACGTGTTCAAGGTGATTGCGCTGGACGGCAACCCGGTGCCGCACCCAGCCGAGGTTCCGGTCTTGTGGTTGGGGTCGGCCGAACGCGTGTCTGCAATCGTCGAAATGAACCATCCCGGCGTGTGGGTACTCGGCGACACCGCCGACTCCGACCGCGAAGGCGGCATGGGCATCGTCGTCGAATACGCGGGCGCGACCGGCAAACCGCAATGGCAGGCGCCACCGATGTTCAAGTGGGACTACCTGCGCTTCGGCGATCGCGCGCGAAAAGTCACCCCGCCGGACGAAGTGATCGACCTGCTGATGACCGAACGCCAGGGCGCAGCACATGGCTTCAACGAGTGGTGGATCAACGGCGTCGCGTATGACTGGAAGACCATGCCCGTCACTCGCAAGCTCAAGCTCGGCCGCCGCTACCGCCTGCGCTTGCGCAACGCCAGCGACGACATCCATCCGCTGCACCTGCACCGCCACAGCTTCGAACTGGTGAACCTGCACGGCCATCCGACTGCCGGCGTGATGAAGGACGTGCTGCTGGTGCCGCCGTTCCAGACGGCCGAAGTGGACTTCACCGCCGACCAACCCGGCCTGACCCTGTGGCACTGCCACATGGAGGTACACATGGATTTCGGCTTCATGGTGTTGTTTGAAACAGCGTGACCGGCGCGCCGATAGCGCAACCGGCTACACGTTCCAACGACATGGCCGCGCTTAGGCTGGCCACCTTGCACATCACAGCTGTCCACCGGAGGTCATCATGAACAAGTTGCTGGTTGTCGGTATCGCTGGAGTCCTGGCAAGCACGATGGCGTTTGCGGCACCTGCCCCTGCACATTCCGCGCAGGATGAAGTCACGACCGCGCACGCGCACGCGGTAATGGCTTCGACGGCCGATACCGTGGAGATCGGGCACGCGCACATGCACCACGTCATCAATTGCCTCGTCGGCCCACAGGGCAAGGGTTTCGATGCCGCCGCCGGCAACCCGTGCAAGGGGCTGGGCAACGGCGCCATTCCGGACAGCAAGGGTGACGCCGCGCTGCAGGCGAAGCTGAAAGCCGCACTGGCCGACGTCCAGGCCGGCCTCGCCGCATACGACCTTGCCGGTATCCACGCGAACGGCAAGAAGGCCGCCGCTGCACTCAAGACCAAGGACGCCACAGCACCTGCGGCATCCTGGTGAAGGCGATCGCCGCGAGCCGCTGCCAGCACACCTGATCTGGGTCAGCGGCGCACACCCGCTGCAGGACGATACTGACCGGTCGCTTGCGAGGTCATCACCATGCCGATCCGCTATCCCACCGTCTCCGCGAACATCCTCGACGCCATCGGCGATACGCCGTTGCTGGACATCGACGGCGTATTCGCCAAATGCGAATACCTCAATCCATCGGGTTCCATCAAGGCGCGCATCGCCAAGCACATCATCGAGCGCGCCGAAGCGGCGGGCCAGATCAAGCCCGGCGACACCATCGTGGAGGCCACCAGCGGCAACACCGGCAACGCTTTCGCGATGGTCGCCGCGGTCAAGGGCTACCGGATGATCGTGGTGATGCCCGAAGGCCTGTCCAGCGAGCGCGTGGCGATCTCGCGCGCGTTTGGCGCCGAGGTGCTGTTCGTCGGCACCTTCCACGTCAATGACGCGCTGGAGCGTGCGCGTGAGCTCGGCAACCAGCCCGGTTTCTTTTTCCCCGGCCAGTTCGAGTCGGAATGGAACGTCGAGGAGAACCGCGAGTGGCTCGGCCCTGAAATCCTCGCGCAGCTACCCGAGGGTCGCGTCCCGGATGCGTTCGTGCACGGCGTCGGCACCGGCGGCACCTTGATCGGCGTCGGGCAGGCGTTCCGCAAGGTCAACCCGAGCGTGCGGCTGTTCGCGATGGAACCGTCCGAATCGCGCACCATCCTGTGCGGCGAAGTTGCCTTGCACCAGATCGAGGGCATCTCCGACGGCTTCGTGCCTGGCATCTTTGCGCACCACCGCGAACTGGTGAACGACACGCTCAGTGTCTCCAGCACCGAAGCGGTGGCCGAGATGCGCAAGCTCGCGCGCACGCATGGTTTGTTCTGCGGGCCCAGCTCCGGCGCGCATCTGATCGCTGCGCGACGGGTACGTGAACAGCACCCCGAACTCAAGACCGTCGTGACCATCCTCGACGACGAGGGTGAAAAATACCTGCAGGACTTCTTCATGCATCCGGCCGTGAGCGACCATGCGCCTGTCCCGTTCCACTAGGACCTCGCATTCCACAACAGCTCGCCACGATCCACAACCTGGGAGATCAGCAACGTGACCCAACGCATCAATTACTCGCAGGCTTCCCCCGGCGGCTTCAACGCCATGCGCGCACTGCAGGAACATGTCGATTCCTGCGGGCTCGAACGCAACCTGCTTGAACTTGTGAAGATGCGCGCCTCGCAGATCAATGGCTGCGCGTACTGCCTCGACATGCACTCCAAGGACGCCCGCGCTGCCGGCGAAACCGAGCAACGCCTGTACCTTTTGAACGCGTGGCGCGAGGCGCCGTTCTATTCCGAACGCGAACG
>DASSNC010000073.1:0-23916 GCA_035688305.1 Rhodanobacteraceae bacterium | reverse complement strand
CGACAGCGACTGCAGGCGCGGCATTTGCAAAGCGTTGCCCTCGATCGCGATGCCATCTGACTTGTTCTAGAATCGGATCGAGCAGGAATTACAGCCCCGTCGCCAAGTGGTAAGGCACCTGACTCTGACTCAGGCATTCGGAGGTTCGAATCCTTCCGGGGCTGCCAATTTAATCAGCCATTTACGCGGTCGGACAGACGACTTGTATAAATGGATGTATAAATCAACCCGGCTTTTTTGACACATTGCCGGCCGGGTCGTACACATCGAGGGCGTGGTTGTACACATCGGTCATCGACGGTGACCGGTGCCCGGCCGCGTCCTGCTTGTCGCGCCGGGTGCCAGGCGTATCCGTCACCCCGCGATGCTTGGTCGCATGCAATCCGAACCGCGTCTCGGCCGTGAGCACGCCGGCCTTGAGGGCCTGCTGCATCGCACGCTGCCACGCTGAGTTGAGCGTGCTGCGACCCACCGCATGGCCTGATTCCGTGACCAACAGCGTCCGCTTGTCCGGTGCCAGCGGCACGGCGAGCGCCTTGCGCTGCCAGATTTTGTTGCGGCGGTTCGCCAGCCAATCCCAAGCCTCCCGCAGCTCCGGACACCAACGCGTGACGTTGTCGAGGCTCCCCTTGTGGCGTCGCACGATGACGCCCTCGACGGTCCAGTCGGCGTCCGTCAACTCCCGCACTTCGATCCCGCGCATGCGGCAGCGGTAGGCGATCTCCGCGACCGCCCAGAGAGGGGGTGATACGGACCCCTCCGTGCGTCCCTTCCGGCTACCGCGCTCACGCAGGAATGCAATCAGCGCCCGCATGGTTTCGGCATCCGGCATTCGATGCGCGCCCCGCTCCTTCGCCTGCTGAACACCTTTCGCGGGATTTTTCTCGACGCCCATCCGCAACCCGGCCCACCGGTACGCAGCCGACAAATAACGGGCGACGTGGTTGGCCTTGCTCGGGTGTGTCTCGGCGATCTTGTCGACCAACCGCTGCACGACGGGCGGTGTGATGCTTGCCCGGCGCAGGTCTGCGAACGGAATGCCGAGTCTGGTCTTGAACCCCTGCAGCACCTTTCGGCAGTATTTGTAG
This sequence comes from Rhodanobacteraceae bacterium, assembly GCA_035688305.1. Classification (GTDB taxonomy): domain Bacteria; phylum Pseudomonadota; class Gammaproteobacteria; order Xanthomonadales; family Rhodanobacteraceae; genus 66-474. Next base: position 22,828 of record DASSNC010000073.1, on the reverse strand, counting down.
TCATCCTGCGTGCGTACGGCCAGCACTTCGAATTGCTTGGATGTCTCGAATCGACCGAGCATGTAGTCCAGGGCGCCACGATCGACGTCATGCAACGTTTCCATCGCGGCGTGAAGATCCGCGACAGCAGCGTGTCCTCACCAGCCGCGCGCGTGTATTTGCCGCAGGGCAGCGAGTACCAGTACCGATCGCGCTTGTTCCAGTAAATACCGGTCGGAAGCTTGCGCTGATCGATGAAAACCGGGATTGATGGATCAGCTTTGCGGTGCCGACTCATGCGATATCCTCCGGGCGATGCACGGCCAGGCAACTGCATGCGGCACGGGTCGCCAAGGGTGACCTGCCCCACCGCCGTTGAGGCGATCAGTGAGGACGTTGAGCCTCAATGAAGTTCCACACCCGTCGCCATTCGGCCCCAACGAGACCGGGCCCGGAGGACGGAGCGTCGCGGCACCAAAGACCAAGACGAACAAGGATCAGCGCGACGACGGCGAAGCAACGCCCAGATCAAGGAACAAGAACCGGTATCCGTGAAGTCCGGGGCGCCAGTCAGGTGCTGCCGCTGGCTGCACTGCGACCCCGACCGGCGCAAAAGACGTGAACGATCCGCTGCCTTGAGCACGCGCCATACCCGCAAGCGGGCGGTTTGCACCTGACCGGGCAGCCTACCGGTGTTAACCATGGCTTGATAACGCCCATGCAGCGTAAGGTGCTCTCATGCAACAACCCGTGTAGCTGCCGTGATTTACATCCAACACCCAGTTCAGGTGGACCATGCCACGGATCACCTGCGAACATTCCCAATCTGCCGAGCCTCTGATTTTCGGCCCGGGGGAGGCCCCCGTGAACTGCTTGATCTCGCTGTGCCGTGTCGTCTGCCTATTGGCGCTGCTGAGCGTGTCCGCAGTGTGCGTGGCGGCACCTCGCGCCGCGCAGGTGCTGCCATTGACCAAGGTGGCCGATGTACCACTCGGTGGCGGCACGACGCGGATGGACTATGCGAGCCTCGATCCGGCGCGGCACCTGCTGTTCATTGCGCACTTGGGCGACAGTGCGGTAATCGTCTTCAATACGCGAACGCAACGCGTGGTCGCGCGGATCCCTGGCATCAGCCGGGTGCACGGTGTGCTGGTCATCCCGGCGCTCGGACTTGTCTACGCGACGGCAACCGGTACCGACCAGGTCGTCGCCATCAACGAAGACACCTTCAAGGAGGTGGCACGTGTCCCGGCCGGGGTGTATCCGGACGGCATGGCGTATGCGCCTGATGTGCACAAACTGTATGTCTCGGACGAAAAGGGTGGCACCGATACGGTGATTGATGTGCGTACGAACACGCGCGCGGCGACCATTCCGCTTGGTGGCCAGGTCGGCAACACCCAGTACGACTCCGTATCCGGCCACATCTTTGCCAACGTGCAGACGCGTCGGCAACTGGCCGAGATCGACCCGGCCACTGATCGGGTGATCGCCCGGATCGACTTGCCAGGTGCCCGCGGCAATCACGGCCTGCAGATCGTGCCGGCGCAGCGTCTGGCCTTCATCGCCTGCGAGGACAACGCCAAGTTGCTGGTGCTGAATCTCGTCAGCCGCCGTGTCGTCGCCACGTTCGCGGTGGGCGGCGATCCCGACGTGCTGGCCATGGATCCCCGGCTTGGCTGGGTCTATGTCGCCAGCGAAGCGGGCATTGTTTCCGTCTTCAAAACGCACAACGGTGCGGTAACCGAAAGCGGCGAAGGCATGCTCGGCCCGGACGCGCATGTGGTAGCTGTCGATCCCATGTCGCACTATTCCTACTTTCCGCTCAAGGATTTGCGCGGGAAAGCCGTACTCCGCATCATGGACGTTTCGCGCAGTGCCGCAGCCGCTTCCACTGCAATGCCGACATCATCGAAGCCGCGATGACGGAGTCCGGAGCCATGCGTGTTCTAGTCGTCGAAGACGAAGCCAAGGCCCGTCGCTACCTCGCACAGGGGCTGCACGAGCAGGGATTCTCCGTTGACGTCATCGGGGATGGCAACAGCGCGTTGACACTGCTGCGTGAGCACGATTTCGACGTGGCGATTCTCGATGTGATGCTGCCGGGGCGCGACGGTTGGGCGATCGTGCGGGCACTGCGCGCGGAGGGCATCCGCACGCCGGTACTGTTTCTGAGCGCGCTCGATCATGTCGAGGATCGGGTACGTGGCTTCGAACTGGGCGGCAATGACTATCTGGTCAAGCCGTTTGCCTTCGCCGAGTTGCTGGCAAGACTGCGCAACCTGACGCGCCTCCCGGGATCGGCAGCGGACGCCGGTGTGATGCGCGTCGGCGACCTGGTCGTTGATCCATTGCGGCATCGCGTTGAACGTGCGGGCCGTGGGTTGCAGCTCACCCAGAAGGAATATGCCCTGTTGCTGCTGTTGACGCGGCATCACGGCCGCGTGCTGTCGCGCACGCTGATCGCGGAAAGTGTCTGGGGAGTGTGTTTCGAAGCACAAACCAATGTCGTGGATGTGGTGATCAAGCGCTTGCGCGCCAAGCTGGATGCACCCTTTCCGACTCCACTGCTGCATACCGTGCGCGGCGCAGGGTACATGCTGGATGCCCATGCCGAGTGATGCATCGACGCGGGCGCATTCGATCGGCACGCGCTTGACGCTGCTGTATACGCTGATTGCGCTGGTTGCCGTGGCATTGTTCGCCAGCGTGATCTATTGGCGACTGTCGACCAATTTTGCTGCCGGGCACGTTAGGTTTCTGCAGGCAAAAGCCGTCGAGCTACAAAGAGACCTGAGTGATGCAGGCGGGGATCCGCGTGGACTGCTGGCTGAAATTGCCAAGGAGACGGCAGGGACACGCCTGCGCGAGTATCTGGCCCGGGTCATCAGCGCTGACGGGCGGGTGCTGGGTGAGACACCGGGCATGGGTGGCGAGTTGCAGGAGAGCTGGTTTCCGCTTGCGACGGGTACAGGCCCGTCTTCGATGCTGATGCAGCGTCGGAGGGCTGGCAATCACGACTATGAATTGACAACCCTATCGTTGTCGACGACCGGCACGACGCAGCCGCTGCGCGTGCAGGTTGCGCTGGACGTGACGCGGGATGACGCCCTGTTATCCGACTTTCGCCGCGCGATGGCTCTGGCCTTCCTGTTGCTGATTCCGTTGCTGCTAGTCGCCGGTCGCTGGGTCGCTGCGCGGGGCCTGGCGCCACTGAAGCGCATCAGCAGCGCCGCAAGAGCGGTCACTCCCGCACATTTGTCCGGGCGCATTCCACTCACACCGCCGTGGCCCAGCGAGCTCGAAGATCTGGTGCAGGTGTTCAATGCGATGCTGAATCGGATCGAAGAGGCGTTCGCGCGCTTGTCCCGGTTCTCCGCCGATCTGGCGCACGAGCTGCGCACGCCGCTGAGCAATTTGAGCGGTGAATTCGAGGTGTCCTTGATGAATCCACGCAGTCCGCAGGACTATCGGGCTGCGATTGAATCGGGTCTCGAGGAGTGCCGGCGGCTCAACGTGCTGATCGAGAACTTGCTGTTCATGGCGCGTGCCGAACATGCAGAACTGGCCTTGCGTCGTGAGCGCTTCGACGCTGCGCAGGCGTGTGCCTGGGTAATCGCCCAGCACGCTTCGGCTGCGGCGGGGCGCGGTATCGCCATCGAGCTGGAAGGGGCAGCCGGGATCGACGCCGATCCGGCGCTGTTCCGGCAGGCACTGGCCAATCTGCTGACCAATGCGATTCGGCATTCATCCGCCGGCGGCCTGATCCGTGTCGGCTTGCGCATCCAGCCCGACGCCAGCACCGAACTGCGGGTCCGCGACGAGGGCGAAGGGATCGAAGCGCGGCATCTCGCGCACGTGTTCGATCGCTTCTATCAGGTGGACGCCGCGCGCCACCGCGATGCCGGGCAGGGAACCGGTTTGGGCTTGTCGATCGTCAAGACCATCGTCGATCTGCATCACGGCAGCGTCCGGCTGGAAAGCACACCGGGAGCAGGCACCACGGTGATCCTGCGGTTTCCGGCTCGCTGAATTTTTCGCTCGGTCCGCCATGAAGCTCATGAAGCTTGACGCGAAAGCCCTGTATCACCGTGCTTACGAAGTGGGCATCCTGCTCAAGGGGCTCGATGGTGTGGTTGAAATCATCGGCGGCATGGCCTTGTTCCTGACCACACGACCCGAGATCCGGCGCGCCGTTGCGTTGTTGACCCGCGTCGAGCTGGCCGAAGACCCGCATGATTTCATTGCGAACCTTCTCACCCACATGGCGCGAAACCTGTCCGTCGGCACACGGCATTTTGCGGCCGCCTATCTGCTGGCGCACGGGCTGGTGAAGGTCGGCCTGGTGGCTGGCCTGTTGCGTGGGCTGCGTTGGTCGTATCCAGTCGCATTGCTGTTGCTTGCAGCGTTCATCGGCTACCAGATCCATCTGCTGTTTCTCGCGCCGTCAGCACCGCTTTACGTGTTGACCGCCGTCGACATCGCAATCGTGCTCTTGATCTGGCGCGAATGGCGGTACGTGAAAGGCGGTCGGGGCAAGCCGTAGCCGATAACGCATGATTGGTGGCCAGTTGCGGGGCGGCCTCAAGATGACAGAATTGTCATCGAATCGAGCCGCGTTCGTCATGTCCAGCGCACTAAAGTCGCGCCATGAACCTCGCGCTGGCCGGCCTGTTGGCATTGACCCTGGGCGCATGCGCCACGGTTCCGGCACCGCGGCCGCTCAACCCCCGGGCCAACGCGCATGCGATCGCTGCGCGGCGGCTCGATGACCCGGGCCTTGGCGCGGCCGAATTGCGCTTCGGGCTGTCCGGGAACGCGAAAGTACCATGGACGCCCGACCGCATGGTGGTTGCCGGATGGTACTTCAATCCGGCCCTGGCGCAGGCCCATGCTGCCGCCGCGCGTGCCGCAGCCGACGCCGCGTTGGCCGCGCAGCGCGCCAATCCCACGCTTGAACTCAGTCCGGAAAAAGTATTCAGCGGCCTTGCGGGGACGTCGCCCTGGACGGTCGGTGTGGCGCTGCTGTTGCCCCTGCTGCACCCCGGAGAAGCCGCCGCGCGCCGTGACATAGCCGCCGCGGAATCTCAATCGGCGCGCGATCAGGAGGCGCTGGCGGTGTGGCAAAGTCGGGCGCAGACATTGGCAGCGCTGCGTGAGGCCTTGCTGGCGCGACGCGCGCAGGCACTGGCACACGTTGTCGCGCAAGACGATGCAGACTATCTGGCGGCCGTGCAGCAACGTGTCGCCGCAGGCGAAGACGACCGGGGTGCCCAGCTCGCCGCACAACTCGACGCGCAACGCGCCGCGTCTGATCTCGCCACCCGGCGGGCCCGGCGCGTCGCGGCCGAACATGCGCTGGCGGCCGCCGTGGGCGTGCCCGAGGCCGCGTTGAATGCGGTGACATTGGATTGGCCCGGGCTTGAATCACCCCCCGAGCCTGCGGCACTGCCGCCCGAGGAACTGGCGAAGGACGCGGCCTGGAACCGCCTCGATCTGGCCGCATTGCTGGCGCGTTACCGCGCGGCTGCCGCGCAATTGCGCCTCGCCGCCGGCAGGCGTTACCCGACCACGAGTGTGGCGCCGGGCTATCTCTACGATCAGGGCCAGCGCAAATTCACCTTCGGCATCAATGTCGAGTTGCCATTGTTCCACGGCGCCGATGCGCGCATCCGTGCTGCGGCCGCAGCACGCGACGAAGCCGCGGCCGCGGTCACCGCAAGACAGGCGCTGATCCTCAACCAACTGGATGCAACGCGTGCCGCCTACGCCGAGCGCTACGCAGCCTGGCAAAGCATGGCGGCCGCTGCGGCCACGGCCAGGAAGACCGCCGTGCGCGTGGCTGCATTGCGCAAGGTCGGGCAAACCGGTCATCTCGCCGAACTCACCGCGCAAGTCGCGTCCGCCACCGCCGCGCTCGCGGCGCAGGACGCCTTGTCCGCCACATTGAATGCACTTGCCCGACTCGAAGACGCCTTGCAACGCCCGCTGTGGCCGGGTTCGAAACTGCCGTCAGTGCCCGCGGCAAACGCGATCTCCGCTTCGTCCCATTCAGGCTCTCCGGGGGCGATCGATGTCGATGAATTTTAAGTGGCGCGACGCGCGAATCGCGGTGTTGTACCTGTTGCCGCTGGTGGTCGCCGCCCCGGCGCCGGGCGCGACAGTGGCCGCCACGGTCACGCTGTCGCCGGCAAGTGCGACGGCAAGCGGCATCAAGGTCGCACCGCTGGTGGCATCCCGCCATGCCCCGCAGGTGCAGGGGATCGCCACGGTGTTCGATCCGCAGCCTTTATTGACACTTTCCGCACAACTGCAAGGCGAGCGTGCCGCGCTGGATGCCGCAGTGACGCAGTCGCATGCGGACGCCGCGGAGGCGCAACGTTTGCGTGAGCTTTACCGTCACGGCAACAATGCGGCGTTCCACGCTGTGCAGGTGGCCGAAGCGGCCGCTTCCGCCGCGCACGCGAAACAGGTTGCGGCGGCTGCAAATTATGCCGCCGCGCGGAGCGGCGCACGCACGCAGTGGGGCACGACATTGACAGCTCTGGCGGCCCGTGGTGTGCAGGCGCTGGACGACTATGCCGACGGTCGTGCCACGTTGCTCGCGGTCGTGCTGCCGGTGGGCAGCAAATCGCCGGCCGCCGGCACCATACGCATCCAGACAAAAGATGGCGAGACCGTGCCGGCGAGCCTGCTGGGACCATCACCGCGTGCCGATGTGGTCGTGCAGGGGCCGACTTTTTTCTATCGCACCGAGGCCCCTGGGCTGCGTATCGGGCAGCGGCTGGCGGCCGCGGTGCCGCAGGCCGCGCCGGCACGCCAGGGCGTCATCGTGCCCGATGCGGCGGTGATCTGGTACGCCGGTCAACCCTGGGTCTACGTCGAAACCGGGGCCGGACATTTTCAGCGCCGTCCGCTCGCGCAGACTGCACGTACGGCAACCGGCTGGTTTCAATCCAGTGGATTCCATGCCGGCGAGCGTGTGGTGGTGCGCGGGGGCGAGCTGTTGCTGTCGCAGGAATTGCTGCCGCCACCCGGTACCCAACCCGCCGGAGACGATGATGACTGAGGTGGCTCCCGAGCCCATGGCGGCGTCTCCATCCGCCCACTCCAGCGTCGATCGCCCATGTTGAATGCCATCATTGGCCTCGCCGTGCGCCTGCGCGGCGTGATGATCGCACTGGCAGTGTTGGCCACCGCGTATGGATGGCTCGCGCTGGGTCACGCACGGCTGGACGTATTCCCCGAGTTTGCGCCACCGCAGGCCATCGTGCAGACGGAAGCGCCGGGGTTTACACCGGAGCAAGTCGAGACGCTCGTCACCCAGCCGCTGGAAAACGCCTTGTCGGGCGCGAACGACCTTGCCGGGATGCGCTCGAAATCGATCCAGGGCTTGTCGGCGATCACACTGACCTTCCGCGCCGGCAGCAATCTGACCCGCTTGCGGCAGACCGTCAGTGAGCGTATCCAGCGCGCCGCGCCAGACTTGCCGGCCACGGTGCATGCGCCGGTTTTGCTGCCGCTGTCATCCTCGGCCGGCATCGTGCTCACGATCGGCATGACCTCGTCGACGTTGACGCCGATGCAACTGCGCACGCTGGCCGACTGGACGATCAAGCCGCAATTGCTGGCGGTGCCGGGCGTGTCGGACGTGAGCGTATTCGGTGGGGTTGTGCGGCAATTGCAGATCCAGATTCATCCCGGCGCACTGGCACGCTACGGGCTGTCATTCCAGGAGGTGATCGCGGCGGCCCGGCGCGCCACCGGCAACACCGGCGCGGGTTTTGTCGAGAACGACAATCAACGAATCGTGCTGGCACCCATGGGGGCACCGCTGACGCCCGCGGCGATCGCCGCGGTAGCGCTGCGCGAACACGATGGTTCGGTGTTGCGCCTCGGAGATGTCGCCAACGTCATCAACGGGGGCGCGCCGCCGACTGGTGCGGCTTCGATCATGGGCAAGCCGGGTGTCATGCTGGTCATCAGCGAGCAGTACGGCGCCGATACCGTGCGCGTGACGAACGCGCTCGAACACAAGTTGCAGGGACTCGGCCCGGCACTGCGCGTACAGCACGTCAAGCTGTATCCAGCGCTGTTCCGCCCGGCCAATTTCATCAGCGCTGCCGTTGGCCATCTTCGCAATGCACTGCTGATCGGCGCGGCGCTGGTGATCGTGGTGCTGTTCCTGCTTCTGCGCAATGCGCGCGCGGCAATGATCTCGGCGGTGGCGATTCCGCTGTCGCTGTTGGCGGCGGTGGTGGTGCTGGAGCGCCTCGGCTTTGGCCTCAACACCATGACGCTCGGCGGGCTGGCCATTGCCATCGGTGAGGTTGTCGATGATGCAATCATCGATGTCGAGAACATCATGCGCCGGCTGCGCCTGAACCGCTCGAGGACAACGCCATTGCCCGCCGGAGAGGTGGTGCTGGCCGCATCGCTGGAAGTGCGTGGTGCGGTGATCTACGCCACATTCATCGTTGCGCTCGTGTTCGTACCCGTATTGACGCTGTCGGGTGTGGCGGGCAGTTTGTTCGCGCCGCTGGGCATCGCCTATATCGCCGCCATCATGGCCTCGCTGGCGGTTGCGCTGACCGTGACGCCGGCGTTGGCAATGACCCTGTTGCGCGGCGCCCAGGAGTCGCCCGAACCGCGTGTCCAGGCCTGGCTGAAACACCAGTACCTGCGATGGTTGACGCGGGTCGGGCGGCATCCGCCCGCGCTGATCGCTGCGGTTGCGCTGTTGTGCATCGCGGCCTTGGTTACGCTGCCGTTCTTGCAAGGCGAATTCCTGCCGCAACTGCACGAGGGCCATTACATCGTGCACATGCGACTTGCTCCCGGCGCATCGCTGCAGGCTTCGCAAGGTCTGGGCACACACGTCACCCACGCACTGCTCGCGATACCCGGGGTGCGTTCGGTCGCGCAGCGCACCGGCCGGGCCAGCCGCATCGCCGATCCGTCGCCCGTGTTCGCCAACGAATTCGAGGTGGACCTGAAGCCGCTTTCCGGCGCGGGCCAACAACGTGTACTGAATCGGATCCGGCATGCATTGGCAGCGTTTGCAGGCGCCAGTTTTTCGGTCAACACCTTCTTGGCCGAGCGTATCCAGGAAACCCTGTCCGGTTTTACCGCGCCGGTGGTGGTAAACGTCTACGGCAACGATCTCGACCAGATCGATCGCAAGGCGAGCGAGGCCGCCGCGGTGTTGTCGAAACTGCCTGGCGCAACCAACGTGCAGGTGCAGGCGCCGCAAGGCGAGCCGCAGCTTTCGATTCGGCTGCGCAACGCCGCACTGGCGCGCCATGGCATAGCGCCGGGCGATGTACTGAATGAGCTGGAGGCGGCCTACGCCGGCACGCGCGTCGGTCAGGTGCTCGATGGTGACCGCGTATTCGATGTTACGGTGATCCTGCCGCCCGCGCTGCGGCGTGATCCGGCGGCTGTCGGCGCACTGCGGATTGCGGCGCCGGATGGACGTCAGTTGCCGCTGTCGGAACTTGCAGATCTGTCGATGACCGATGGCCGCTTCATGATCCAGCACGAAGATGGGCTGCGCGTGCAGGCGATCACGGTCAATCTCAAAGGTGTCAACGCAGGTGCGTTCGTCGCGCGTGCGCGCAAGGCGCTGGCACACGACGTGCACTGGCCGGCCGGCGTGTTCCCGGTATTCAGCGGAGATGCCGCCGCGCAATCCGCGGCCACGCGCCAATTGCTTGTCTACAGCGTGCTGGCGGCAGCCGGTGTCGTGTTGCTGCTGTATCTTGCCCTGCGTCGCCTGCGCACGGTTGCGCTGGTGACGGTCAACCTGCCCTTCGCGCTGGTCGGTGGCGTGGCAGTGGCGTTGCTGACGGGCGGCACGCTGACGCTGGGCGGTCTGGTCGGCTTCGTGACCCTGTTCGGTATCAGTGTGCGCAACTCGATCATGCTCGTGTCGCACTATCGACATCTGGTGGAGGTCGAAGGTCTGCCGTGGAACATGGCCAGCGTGCAGCGTGGTGCATCCGAGCGCCTGATACCGATCCTGATGACTGCATTGGTGACCGCGCTCGGGCTGGCGCCGCTGGCGCTGACCGCAGGGGCGCCCGGCAACGAAATTGAAGGTCCAATGGCAGCGGTGATCCTGGGCGGTCTGGTGACTTCCACCGCGCTGAATCTTCTGGTGCTGCCGGTACTGGCGGCGCGCTGGCTGAGATTTGACGAGGGCTCACAACAGTACCCTCTCGCGCAGTCAACCAATCATTCGGATTGAGTATGCAACTCGACGCAACCCGGAGAAGTAGTCATGGCATTCAACTGGGGCAGCCGCGATCGGCTTGCGTCGACGGACAAGGGACATGATGCATCCGATTGCGACATGCGATGCCGCTTCGAAGCATCGCGGCCGGATGACTGGCACGTTCCATCTGATCGAGCGGCGTGCGGCACGCAGACTGACGGAACCCAATCGGCCGCATGATGCGGCGCAGCCGAATTTCATTTGTATGCAACTACAATCATCGGCCTTGCTCCAACCACACCGGCTCAATTCAATGCCCATGCGGCGCGCCCGCCATTTCCGCGTTGTGCAGAGCGTGCTCGTTGCCGGCCTGGTGGCTTTCCTGACCGCCTGCGCGGTTGCGCCTCCGCGCACCGACGACCCGCTGCAGAAGTTCAATCGCAAGATGTTCGCCTTCAACCAGATGGCGGACAGGGTGGCAGTTCGACCGGTCGCCAAGGCTTACGTCAGGGTCACCGGCCCGAAAGAACGAGTGCTGATCAGCAATTTCTTCTCCAACCTGCGCTCGCCCGTCACGATCGTCAACGATGTGCTGCAATGCCGTCCCGGGCCCGCGCTTGAAACCAGCGGTCGAGTCGTGGTCAATACCACGGTCGGTTTTCTCGGCTTCTTCGATCCCGCCAGTGACATGCAGCTATTCGCGCACCCGACCGACTTCGGAGTGACCTTGGCGCACTGGGGCCTGCCGGAGGGACCGTATCTGGTGCTGCCGTTCATCGGCCCGACCACCGCGCGCGACGTCTGGGGATTGCCGGTCGACAGCTATTTCGACCCACTGGGCTGGTACGCGCGCGAGTACTCCTTTGCATGGCACGCGCAATACCTGCCCTCGGCGGTCTATCTCGTGATCCTGCGCGCCAGTGCGCTTCCCATCGACAAGTTACTGGACTCGGCGTATGACCCGTACGCTTTCCTGCGTGACGCCTATCGTCAGCGCCGCTTGTACGAAATCTATTACGGCGACCCACCGCTGTCGGCAATCGAGGAGCTGCAGGGCACGAGTCCCGGCGCGGAGAAGGACGAGGACATCGACCAGTTGCTCGAGCAGCAGCACGCGTACGAAGAAGCCCACGGCATCCATGACAACGCTAGACCGGCACCCGCCAGTACCACGATTCCGCCCGCGCACGCGGGCAGTGTGGTGCATCCGGCACGTGCAGCGCCTCCAAAGAATGCCGAGTCCCCGGCACCAGAATTTGTCCCGCTCGCCTGAACGGCCAAGCACAACTCAAGTGAGTCATCCGCAGCTCGAGCTGCATCGGGTATCGGCAACGGTTGGCTGGTTTGCGACCGATCATTCGCTCGACCCGAACCGACCCGATGCAGCCGGTCGTCATGTAGCCAGTCGAGAACCTCGCGTTCGGGACAGCCAGTTCGTGTCTGAGTGTGGAGTCCACACCGGACTTTGCTGTCGTCACGACCTACCGGCGGCGCTTCTGTCCTGGACTCACGGCCGAAAGCGATTACGGGCCGTCGGAGCAGCGACCTGCCCAGGGTCTGACGTTGGATCAGAATTTGACTTCGCCCCAGGCGCCGATCTCGCGCGAATTGACGTCCACGCTCGTACCGTTGCGCAAGCGTTCGTTCTTCCAGGCAATCGCCACACGCACGCCCTTGGTGATCGGGAAAGCCACACCGACGTTGTAGTAGGTGTTCTTCAGATTCGGGTCGAGATCCTTGCTGGGCTTGACGCGGTCGTATCGTGCGAACACCGACGCGGTACTGAAGTCATGGCTGCCCCACAACGAGTAACCGTCGGCCGAATCGGCAAGCGGCATGGTGACGTTGTTCCAGCTGTCGGCCTTGAACCATTCCACGCCGAGCCGCAAGCCATTGCGGTTCCACGCCGCCATCGCGTCGTAGCGACGGGCGCTGTGCAGCACCGGCGAGGTTGCGGTGTCCTTGCCAAGATCGCCGCTATACCCACCGACGGCGAACATGAGTCCCTGGATCGGTTCGAAACCTGCGCGACCGGCAAAGTCCACGCTGTTCGAACGCGCCGGATGCTTGTAGCCGCCGCCGTTGACCATTGAAACCTGGTAATTGAACATGCCGCTGGCGCCGAGCAAATGCACACCCCAGTCGGCCGAATTGGCGAAGTGCAGACGGTCGGTCAGGGTGTTCTCGACGAAGCGGTAGCCGTACCAGTCCTCGACGAACGGAATCCACGGCATGTTTGCCGAACCCACCCGCAAGATCGCCAGCTTGCTGAAGGCGCCTTGCAGGTACGCCTTCTTCACGAACAGCTGGGTCTCACCCGTGGCGGCGGTGTAGTTGAAATCGGTGGTCAGGTTTGCTGACCACACGTCGTTGAACTGGTGCCCGATCGACAGATAGAAACGCTTGACGTCGAGCCCGGTGCCGGAAGCGGCGGTCTTGCTGCCGTTGCTGGTCTTGTCGATATTGGTGAAATCGGTGTACATGGTGCCGCCGATTTTGGTGTTGTCGACCCATTGCTCCAGCGCGTCGAGGCGACGGTCGGCCTGCGCGGCTGCGGGGGCGGCCGCAGTCTGCGCGGGCTGCTGCTGTTGCTGCTGCCGCTGGAGTTGATCGACCTTGGCCTGCAAAGCGCTGATCTGCTGCTGGAGTTGCGGCAGCTCCGTGCTGTCGGATGGGAGTGAAGAGGATGTGTTCGTGGTCTGCGCAACGGCCGGCATGGCCGCAGCGATGCCGCCCGCGCCGATTACGGCGGCAATCGCCGCCACAAGCATCCTGGAACGCATGAATTCTCTCCAGTGGTCTGAATGGATGGCGTTCCGCGTCCGCGATCGTTGTTGCCCGCGCCGGGAACGGGCTTAGGTTGCTGCGCATCTGTTACAGCCGCGTTGTGGGCTGATGACAGAATCAAGACAGGTTCATCGAGGGGCGTGCCGGACGGCGACTGTCATCGCCCTGCAACATTTCTCTCATCGAACTGCAACACGCGGCCCCTACAAAGGGTGTCGACAACGCTCGACAGCCCAGGAGACTCGCATGAACGTCCGCTTCCCCGACAAGTTCCAACTGCTCGCTCTGGCCGCCACCCTTGCGCTCGGCCTGGGCGCCGCGCACGCCACCGACGTCACCGGCGCCGGTTCCAGTTTCGTGTATCCGGTGATCTCGAAGTGGTCGGCCGCGTATGCGGAAAAGACCGGTAACCGCGTCAACTACCAGTCGATCGGTTCCGGCGGCGGCATCGCCCAGATCAAGGCCGGCACCGTCGATTTCGGCGCCTCCGACAAACCGCTGGACCAGGCCACGCTGGCAAAATTCGGCCTCGGCCAGTTCCCGGACGTGATCGGCGGCATCGTGCCGGTCGTAAGCGTCAACGGCATCCCGGCCGGCAAGCTGGTCCTGGACGGCAAGACCCTGGCCGGCATCTTCCTGGGCAAGATCACCCGGTGGAATGATCCCGAGATTGCCGCCCTGAACCCGGGCATGAAGCTGCCGGACGCGACCATCACCGTGGTCCATCGCTCCGATGGCTCGGGCACCAGCTACAACTTCACCAACTACCTCTCGCAGGTCAGCCCGGCGTGGAAGTCCAGGGTAGGCGTGGGCACCGCGGTGAGCTGGCCAACCGGCATTGGCGGCAAGGGCAACGAGGGCGTCTCCGCTTACGTCAAGCAGATCAGGAACTCGATCGGTTACGTCGAGTATGCCTACGCCCTGCAGAACCACATCGACTATGCGCTCATGAAGAACGCCGCCGGCAACGTCGTCAGCCCGAATACCGCTTCCTTCCAGGCCGCGGCCGCCACGGCCGACTGGAAGCACGCCAGGAACTTCGAACTGCTGATCACCAACGCTCCGGGCGCCAAGGCGTGGCCGATCACGGCCACGTCCTGGGTGATCATGTACAAGCAACCAAGGAACCTCGAGCACACCAGGGTAGTGATGGATTTCTTCAAGTGGGCCTACAACCACGGCCAGGCCGATGCGCGTTCGCTGGACTACGTGCCTCTGCCGGAGAGCCTGGTCAAGCAGATCGAGCAGTACTGGCAGACCCAGTACAAGATGTAGGTCGTGGATTGCACGGCCCCGGCACTGCACCAGATGCCGCGTGATGCCGTGCCGCGCGCAGCAGCAGTGCCGTGCGCACCCCACCGCTTCCCAACGCCGACCGCGCACAAGGCCCCAGCATGCACGCAGCACGCACCGAAACGCCCGCCCGCGACTTCGAGACACGCGCGCGGACCGACGCGCGCCACGACCGCATCTTTCATGGCGCCTTGAAATCCTGCGCACTGTTGGTGCTGGCTGCGCTGTTGGGCGCCGCGCTGTCGATGCTGTGGGGCGGACGCGAGGTTCTGTTCCAGCACGGCTTCCACTTCCTCACCAGCAGCAGCTGGAATCCGGTCACCGACGATTACGGCGCGCTGGCGCCGGTCTTCGGCACCCTGGTGACCTCACTGATCGCGCTGGTCCTGGCCGTGCCGCTGAGTTTCGGCATCGCGCTGTTCCTGACCGAGATCGCACCTGTGTGGATGCGTGGCCCGGTGGGGACGGCGATCGAACTGCTCGCGGGTATTCCCTCGATCATTTACGGCATGTGGGGCCTTTTCATCTTTGTGCCGTTCATGGCCAGGATCGAACCCGCGCTCAGCAGCACGCTGGGCCAGATCCCGCTCATCGGAAAACTGTTCGAGGGCCCGCCGTTGGGCCTGGGAATTCTTACCGCCGGCATCGTGCTGGCGGTAATGATCCTGCCGTTCATTTCCTCGGTGATGCGTGAGGTATTCCAGACCGTCCCCAAGCGGCTCAAGGAATCGGCCTACGCGCTGGGCTCGACCACGCGCGAGGTGGTCTGGGACATCGTGCTGCCCTATACCCGCTCGGCGGTGATCGGCGGCATCTTCCTGGGTCTGGGCCGAGCGCTGGGCGAAACGATGGCGGTGACCTTCGTGCTCGGCAACTCCTACAACATCAGCAGCTCGTTGCTGATGCCCGGCACCTCGATCTCCTCGTCGATCGCCAACGAGTTCAATGAGGCCGTGGGCACGCACCGCTCGGCGCTGATCGCCCTGGGTTTCCTGTTGTTCGTGGTTACCTTCATCGTGCTTTTGCTCGCACGCCTGATGCTGCGCCAGTTGGCCCGGCGGGAGGGCAACTGATGTCCAGCGCGATCTACACCCGCCGCAGGATCACCAATGCCGTTGCCATGGTGCTGAGCAGTATCGCCACCATGATCGGCCTGGCTTTCCTGGCCTGGATCCTGTGGGTGACGGTGAGCAACGGCATCAGTGCGCTGAACCTCAAGCTGTTCACCAGGATCACCGCCTACGGCGCCGACGGCGGCCTGTCCAACGCCATCGTCGGCTCGCTCGGCATGGACCTGCTGGCACTGCTGATCTGCGCGCCGATCGGAGTACTGGCCGGTACCTACCTGGCCGAGTACGCGGCCACGTCCAGGCTGGGCGCCACCATCCGCTTCCTCAACGACATCCTGCTTTCGGCACCGTCGATCGTGCTGGGCCTGTTCGTGTACGTGGTCGTGGTCGTGCCGATGTCGAACATGACCCATGGTGCAGTGTCGTTTTCCGGCGTGGCCGGCGCCATCGCCCTGGCCCTGATCGGTCTGCCGGTCATCGTGCGTACCACCGACGAGATGTTGCAACTGGTCCCGGGCAGCCTGCGCGAGGCCGCGCTTTCGCTGGGCATCCCCCAATGGAAGCTGACCGTGCAGGTGCTGATGCGCGCGGCCACTTCCGGCATTCTCACCGGTGTGCTGCTGGCGCTGGCGCGCCTGGCCGGTGAGACCGCGCCGCTGCTGTTCACGGCTTTCGGCAACAACTTCATGACGTACAGCCCGCTCAGCAAGACCGCGAGCGTGCCGGTGGCCATCTACCAGTACACCAACGATCCCAACCCGTCGCTGCACGCGATCGCTTGGGCCGGCGCGCTGCTGATCACGCTGTTCGTGCTTGCGCTCAGCCTGCTGACCCGTCTGTTCCTTTCACGCAGGAAGGTGAGTCATGACTGACCTGACCAACGCCGCCACCCCAGCGGGCACCACCGCCACGCGCACCAAGATCAAGGTCCGCAACCTCAACTTCTTCTACCGCGATTTCCAAGCCCTGCAGGGCATCGACATGGGCATCCCGGAAAAGCGGGTCACGGCGATCATCGGTCCGTCCGGCTGCGGCAAGTCGACCCTGCTGCGCGTGTTCAACCGTATCTACTCGATGTACCCGAGGCTGCGCGCGGAAGGTTCGGTGGAACTGGACGGAGAGAACGTCCTGGACCCGGGCTATGCCATGAACCGCCTGCGCATCAAGGTCGGCATGGTGTTCCAGAAACCGGTACCGTTCCCGATGACCATCTACGAGAACGTGGCCTACGGGATCCGCCACCACCAGAAGCTCGGCCGCAAGAAGCTGGACGAGCGCGTCGAAGAGGCCCTGCGCAGCGCCGCCATCTGGGACGAGGTCAAGGACAAGCTCAGGCACAGTGCGCTGGGGTTGTCCGGTGGGCAACAGCAGCGCCTGTGCATCGCCCGTTGCATCGCGCTCAAGCCCGACGTATTGCTGTTGGACGAGCCGACCTCGGCGCTCGACCCGATCGCCACCAGCCGCATCGAGCAGCTGATCGAGGAGCTCAAGCGCACCTACACCATCGTGATCGTCACTCACAACATGCAGCAGGCCGCGCGCGTGTCCGACTACACGGCCTTCATGTACCTGGGCGAGATGATCGAGTTCGGCAACACCGAGATGACCTTCACCAAGCCCGAGAAGAAACAGACCGAGGACTACATCACCGGACGCTTCGGCTGAGGCGCTTCCGCCACGCGTCGCCCACACGAGATACCGCCATGACTACATCCACCGATCACATCATCAAAAGCTATGACACCGAACTGACCCGCCTGACCGGCGAGATCGCGCGCATGGGCGAACTCTCGGTCAGGCAACTGGAAGCGGCCATCGACGCGGTCGAGCGCCGCGACGCGCGCGCGGCCCAGCAGGTGCTCGACAACGACGACGCCATCGACGCCATGGAACAGGAGATCAGCCACGGCGTGGTGCGCCTGCTGGCGCTGCGTGCACCGATGGCCGGCGACCTGCGCGCCGTGTTCGCCGCGCTGCGTGTCGCCTCGGACATCGAGCGCATCGGCGATTATGCGGCCAACGTCGCCAAGCGCGCGATCCCGCTTGCCACGCTCGCGCCAGTGGCCCCGGCGCACGGCCTGCTGCAACTCTCGCAACTGGCCGCCGTGGCAGTGCGCAAGGTGCTCAAGGCGTATGTCGAATCGGACGCGGACAATGCGTACCAGGTCTGGCGTGACGACGTGCACGTGGACGAAGGCTACGATGCGCTGTTTCGCGAGCTGCTGACCTACATGATGGAAGATCCGCGCAGCATCACGCCCTGCACACACCTGTTGTTCATGGCCAAGAACATCGAGCGCATCGGCGATCACGCCACCAACATCGCCGAGAACGTCTGGTTCGTGGTGCGCGGCGAGCCGCTCGACGAACCCCGCGCGAAACAGGACCGGACCTTCGAGGCCTGACTTTGACGGGCGCGTCGTGCATTCCGCGCCGCGAGACGAGCTCACGCCTCGCTGTTGGCCGTCACCAACCGCGCGGCATCGAACACGCAGGTGAAGGTAGAGCCCTTGCCAGGCTCGCTCTCGATCCGCATCCGCGCACCGTGCAGATTCAACACGTGCTTCACGATCGACAGGCCCAGCCCGGTGCCCCCACTGGCGCGCGAGCGACTGGATGAGACCCGATAGAACCGCTCGGTCAGGCGCGTGAGGTGCTCGGCCGGAATGCCGTAGCCGGTGTCGGTCACCGAGTATTCGGCACCCGTGCCGGTGCGCTGCCAGCGGATCGTGATGCTGCCGCCCTCGGGCGTGTAGCGGACGGCGTTGCTGACGAGGTTGGAGAACGCGCTGTGCAGATCCCTGGGCGAGCCCAGCAAGTCAGCACCGGCGGTGTCTTCCATCACCACACTATGACGGCCGTGACTGAGGGCTTCAGCTTCCTTGCGCAGGGTTTCCAGCAACGGCGCCATTTGAACGTGTTCCTCGGCGACGTGCTGTTGCATTTCCAGCCTCGACAGCTCCAGCAGATCCTCGACAATCTGCCGCATCCGCTGCGACTGCGCGCGCATTTCACTCAGCACCGGTGCCAGCGCCGGTACGTCCTCGGGGTCGAGCAATTCCAGATAGCCGTGAATCACCGTCAACGGCGTGCGCAATTCGTGCGAAACGTTGGCCACGAAATCGCGGCGCACCTGTTCAAGATGGGTGACCCTGCTGATGTCACGTGCCAGCAGCAGGCGACGCCGGTCGCCATAAAGCAACATCGTGGGTTGCAATCGCACGCCGGAATCGACGGGCGAAACCACATCGTCGATCCCTGCGTCGGCATCGTCCACCCAGGCGCCGATTTCGTGGTCCCGGAATCGTTCGGCAAAAACCACACCCTGGTCGCGCGGCCACGTCAGCCCCAGCAAAGGTTGTGCGGACGCGTTGCACCACCGGACGCGCCCTGCCGCATCCAGCAACACCAACGCATCGGGGAGCGCAGCCGCGGCACTGCGAAGATCGCGCAACTGCGCCGCGAGCCGGCGTGCGCGCGCGCGATCCGCGTTCATGCCGTCGCCGAGAACCGGTACCCGGTGCCGCGCACGGTCTGCACCAGTCCGTCGAGCCCGAACGGTTCCAGCGTCTTGCGCAGACGACGGATGTGCACATCGACGGTGCGTTCCTCGACGTACACGCTGCCGCCCCATACATGATCCAGCAGTTGCGCGCGCGAATACACGCGTTCGGCATGGGTCATGAAAAAGTGCAGCAGCCGGTACTCGGTGGGCCCGATCTCGATCTGCGCGTCGCCGGCATATACGCGGTGAGCGGGGCCATCGATGCGCAGGCCGCCGATCTCGATCGACCCGGTGCCATCATCGTCCTGGCTGCGCCGCAGTACGGCCTTGATCCGTGCGATCAATTCGCGTGTCGAAAATGGCTTGACGACATAGTCGTCCACGCCAGCCTCGAGGCCGTTGACACGATCCATTTCCTCGCCGCGCGCGGTCAGCATGATGATCGGCACATCGGCGGTGCGCTCCTCCGCACGCAGCCGACGCGCCAGCTCAAGGCCGGTCATGCCCGGCAACATCCAGTCCAGCAGTATCAGGTCGGGCGGCGTATCCGCGACCGCGACCAGGGCGGCACGTGCATCGGCGGCATGGATGGCCTCCATGTCGGCCTTGCGCAAGGCGAACGCAACCATCTCGCGAATCGAGGCTTCGTCTTCGACCACAAGGATGCGTTTGTGCATGTCCGGGTCCCGTGACAAGTCCGTGACGCGATTATTGCAGCGCCCGAATGTGACAGGCCGATGACAAGACAGCGAAAGGCTGTTTTCGCGTCTCCATTAGCACCGTGGCTGGCTTCAGATTCAACACCGTCTGGGCATGACGAACTGTCCCGGGAACCCAAGGGCTGCTTAGCATGAGTCACGCCTCTTCGGGCAGCGTGGCTGGTCGTCGACGACGGTCGCTTCAGCTTCGAATTTCGGGGGTTCAATCTCGCGAACGTGGGGATTGGTGCACGAGTATCTGGTCAGCAACCGATCGTTCGATAGACGCAAACGGCCGTTTTGCGGCACGCATTTGCAGCAACCGACCGACCGGTGCCATCAAGGGTTGTCCGTTGCTTGATGGTCGCCGTGCGATTCCAACCCGTCATTGCGATCACCGATCCCGATGTTGGCCACGCTCTACCCCGCGACCATACGGGCCACTCCCGTTCAGTCGTGCCCCGCTACCGCGATCCAGAACGGAATCGTTCCGCCGAGGGGAATCTGTTTCACGACTTCCAGCGTCCTGGTGTCGATCACCGCGACCTTGTTGGTGCCGGTCACGCCTGCGTAGACCCAGCGGCCGTTGCGGCTGGCGCGGACGCCATGCGGCCCTTGGCCCACGTCGATGCGCTTGATCACCTTGAGCGTTTTCGGGTCGATCACGTCCACGACATGGTCGGCAATCGCGCCGGCGAACACATAGCGCCCCCCGGGAATCACGTCGATACCACCGTGACCCAGCCCAACGGGGATCACCGCAAGCACCTTGCGTGAAGCGAGATCGACCGCGGCAACCTTGCTGATCAATCCGCGTATCCACAGGATTTTCCCGTTGGCGGAGAGATCGAGGTTGTGCGGGTGGGGAAGTCCGGGCGTGGCAAATTCGCCGGTCTTCTTCAATGCCTGCATGTCCACTACCGCCACCGCGCCCGCCCCTTGCAGGGTGACGTAAGCGAGCTTGCTGTTGGCGGTGAAACGCGCGTTGTGGGGCGTCTTGCCGACGGCGACGGTCTTGACGGCTTTTGCCGTGTGCATGTCGATGATGGTGACCGTCCCGTTGCCGGCACTCACGACCAGCCCCCAATGTCCGTTCGGGCTGATCTGCACGCCCTGCGTGACCGGGCCAACCTCGAAGGTGGCCAGCTTTGCGCAGTCATGCGTATCCACCAGATACGCTTCCGGCTTGTTCGCGCTGCTGACCAGCAACCGATTGCGATCGGGGCTGACGGCCACGTAGTGGGCACCTGGCAACCCGTCGCAGGTCTTGCCACTCGGCAGGATTTCCACCTGATTGCTGCCTTGCAACGTCACGTACGCGGGCGCGGGAAACAGGTCCTTCGGCGCGGCGGCACTGGCGGTCGTGCTCAAACCGAAAGCCAATGCAACAGCGCCGCAAATCGCCGGCAGCTGCAGGCCCCGCGTCGTTGATCGCATGCGGCGAGTAATCATGGCAGTTTCCTGTGGGGTGGGGGTAGTCAGGCGGCAGCTGCCTCGGCATTGACGCTGGTGCTCTGCTGTCTGTTCGCGCGCGTAAATGACGTATCGCATACGGATGACGCTCGGCGCAGGACTTTATTCCGTGGGCGGCCGGAATAATTTGCCGCCGGCAGCGTCTACCCTATGTTCGTTGAACCATCGAACCGGCCTTGGCCATGCGCGACCCCACCTTCTCCGACGACCAATTGCGTGAGCTGTTGCCACGGCTGCGTCGATTCGCGCGCTGGCTGACACGCGATGCCGACAGTGCCGATGACCTGGTTCAGGCTACGCTGGAAAGGGCGCTCATCCGTTGGGGCAGCCGTCGCGATGACGCGGCGTTGCGCGCGTGGCTGTTCAGCATCGCCTATCGGCAATTCATCGACGACAAGCGCCGGGCACGCCGCCATGCCCTCATGCTTGAGCTGCTCGGTCGGAGCGCGCCCGCCGAGCAGCCGTCAGTGGAACGCGAAGTCGTCGCCCAGTCGCTGGTGCAGGCCTTGGAACGTTTGCCCGACGAGCAGCGCCACCTGCTGCTATGGGTTTCCGTCGAAGGCCTCAGCTATCGCGAGGTCGCCGACCTGCTTGGTGTGCCCATCGGCACCGTGATGTCGCGCTTGTCGCGGGCCCGCAGCGCATTACGGCGACTTGGCGACGGCGAAGTGCCCACGACTGTGTTGCGGTTACTGAAGTGAACGACATGAACGAGATCAACCCGTTCCCCAGCGAAGCAGACATCCATGCCTGGGTGGATGGCCGGATGGACGCTGCGGATTGCGCGCGCATGGAAGCATGGCTGGTCCGCAACCCCCACCGCGCCGAGGAAATCCGGGGATGGCAGAGTGACGCGCAGCAGCTTCGCGCCGCGTTGGGCGGCTTGCCGCCTGCTGCCGGCCAGCGGACGCTTGACCCGACGATGATCCGTGCACGGCGTCGGCGCCGCGTCCGGGCACGGATCGCGATGGCCGCGGTTCTGGTACTCACACTGGGCGTCGGCATGGTCGGTGGCTGGCAGGCACGTCGCATGGCCGTGCCAACGGGAACCGCGCCGATGGCTGATGCACTGCAGGCTTATCGCATGTTTGCCGCCAATCGACACTTGAATCTCGACGTGACACAACGCGAGCCGGGGCAGTTGCAATCGTGGCTGCTGCAACATTTTCGCAACGCACCGCGGTTGCCGGACCTGGATGGTGCCGGCTTCCATCCGGTCGGCGCGCGCCTGCTCGCGACAGACAGCGGGCCGGCGGCGATGGTGCTGTACCAAAACGCCCAGGGCGCTGCCATCAGCTTCTATATCCGGCCTCCATCGCCGAGCCACGGCGTGCTGCCGCGCGGGCAGCGCCGCGAGGGACAGCTGGTGGCCATGTATTGGTCCGGCAACGGCTACAACTACGCGCTGGTCAGTCCTGCGAATGCTACGGACGTCCGGGCGATCCACGCAGCCACGTTTTCACCTTCCACCTGACCCGCTGGCGGCATCGCGGCGTGCGGCTTTCGGGCGGTGCGTTTGGCACACTCCCGGCACCGATCCGTAGGCCTTGATCTTCGTTCCCGTTTCCGTGTTGACCGCGGTGCAGGGAACCGGTACGTTTACCCTCCCTTTGGGGAGTAGCCGCCTTCGTTTCCAGAAGGGGCCGCGTCAACACACTTGGCTTCGGCCATGGCGCGGCCAGCCGTAACGGGCTTGGCAAGACCACGGGTTTCGGTATCCGCCAGCGGGTTGGGCGCGGGTATCGAAGCCTTTGGCTTGCGCCCGACCCCCAAGGAACTGCGTGACATCCCTTGCCCTGACCATCGG
>DASSNC010000069.1:0-9059 GCA_035688305.1 Rhodanobacteraceae bacterium | reverse complement strand
GAAGCGCGCCGGCAGGCCGGGCGGCGCGGGCTTGTCGGCGTACTCGGCGTGCGCGTATTCGGGATCGAAGCGGCGCAGCCAGTCGTCCACCCGCGCTGCGCGCGAGACGCCACCCACGCGTGGCAACAGCCGCCGCCATAGCTCCGCTTGCCAGTCGTCGCGATCGTTGCCGCGCTCCCAGTGCAATAGTTTCTTGCGGCGGTAACCCTGCATGCGTTCGTACACGCGCGCCAGTTCGAAGCTCAAGGCGTAACGCCGCAACGGATCGCCGTCGCCACCCAGGTATTCGCGCAGCGGCGCCAGCGCGTCCGCGTCCAGTGGTTCGCCGAGCAGCGCATACAGATGCCAGCGCAGCACCTCGACTTCGAATGGCGAGCGTTGCGGCAAGTCCGGTTGCGCCGCGCGCAACAACTCCCACGCGAACTGCGCGGGCGGGGTGAACTCGACATTCGCGAGCACGCCGTTGGCCTCGGCCAGGTGCACCTGCAGCCAACGGCGCAGGCCCGCCTGCGGGACCAGCGCCCGCGCGGGAAGCAGCGGATTGCCGCCACGCGCGCGCAGATGCTCGCCGAGTGCATCGGCAAGGCGCGCGGCATCGTTGGACGTGTGCAGGCGGAACATTCCCGGGCGATCCTTCCTGAAACGTTTGTCATTCCGGGGCCATCGCCGGTTTCATTGGCGATGGAACCCGGAATCCAGTATTGAGCCCCACCGTCAGAACGAGGAGCTGGATTCCGGGTTCCGCCCGCAAACTGCGCGGTCGGCCCCGGAATGACCATGTGTGTTGGCCAGGTGCTCGGTCTGACCAAGTGCAAGTATGCAGGCTTCCGTCTCACGGCACGCGACCGCCGGCCGACAGGGCACGCGACCGCCGCGCGACTAGAATGGCTCGATGCGCGGAGTCCAGGGAACCGCTGGCCAAGCTGCACCCTCGGCAACCGCAGTCGCTGCGGCGGGCCTGGTCGCGCTGGCGGTCGCGATGGGCATCGGCCGCTTCGCCTTCACCCCGATCATGCCGATGATGGAGGCCGATGCCGGCCTGACGCTGCGCGCGGCGAGCTGGCTGGCGGCGGCCAATTACCTCGGTTATTTCATCGGCGCATTGTGCGCGGCGCGGTTGTCACTGGCGCAGGCGGTGCGCGGCGGGTTGTTGCTGATCGCGGTGGTGACCTTCGCGATGGGCGCCACCCACCTGTTTGTCCTGCAATGCATATTGCGTTTCGCGGCCGGTGTCGCCAGCGCGTGGGTGCTGGTGCACGTCTCGTCGTGGGCGCTCGGCCACCTGCAGACATTGCGGCGCAGCGACGCGAACGGCGTGGTTTACGCCGGTGTCGGGGTCGGTGTCGCGGCCGCGGGCCTGGTCGTGATGGGCACCATGCATGTGCGCTGGGATTCGGATCGCACCTGGCAGATTTTCGGGGTGCTGTCGTTGCTGACGACCCTCGCCCTGTGGCGCGAATTTCGCCGCAACGGCGTGACCGCGACGTCGGCCGCGGACATCGTGCGTGCGCGCATTCACTGGAGCGCCGACAAGCGCCGTTTGATGTGGTGCTACGGCGCGCTGGGCATCGGCTACATCATTCCGGCCACCTACCTGCCGGACATGGCGCATCGGTACATCACCGATCCGCTGGTGTTCGGCTTGGCGTGGCCGGTGTTCGGCGTCGCCTCGGCCTTGTCCACCTGGATCGCGGCGCGTTGGCTGGCACACTTCAACGACCGCAAGTTGTGGGCGGTCGGTTATCTGCTGATGGCGATCGGCTGTGCGTTGCCGGCAGTGTGGCCGGGGCTCACCGCAATCCTGATCGCGGCGCTGCTGGTCGGCGGCACCTACATGGTCGTGACCATGATGGGGTTGCGCGAGGCGCGCCGCGTCGCCGGCGTCGAAGCCACGCCGTTCATCGCGGTGATGACGGCGGCTTTCGCGGTTGGCCAGATCATTGGCCCGCTGCTGGTGAGCGCGGTCGCGCACCTGCGACACGGTTTCGCCGCCACCCTGCTCGCCGCCGCCGCGGTGGTGGTGCTGGCCGCGCTGTCGCTGTGGCGGTCGGCCCAAAACGCGTAGGTTGGGTTGGGCAACGCGGAGCCCAACGTGGGCGTAGCGTGGAACGTTGGGGCACGGTGTTGGGCTTCACTGCGTTCAGCCCAACCTACGGGCTTCGCGATTCCGGGATGACGAGCAAAACCAGAGGTTCCCTAAATCACGGGCACCTTGCGCAGGTTGTTCTTCGGGTCCAGCCAGAACGAGTCGTTGACGTAGCGGTTGAACAGGTCCGGCGGCAGCACGGATTCGCGTTGCGGCGCCGACACCTTCGAGCGCACGGTGTGCAAGTCGCGCATGCCGAGGCGCGCGTCGAATTCGTTGGCGTTGTATTCGATGTGTTCGAAATCGTGCTCGAAATACGGCTCGCCGATGAACTTGTAGAGTGCCTGCATTGCGGCCTTGGGGTTGGTCGTGAGGCTGTGGTAGGTCATCAGCGCCATGCGGCTGGGCGCGTGCTGGCCGTACCACGCATCCTTGGTGGCCTGGTAGGCGAAGCCCACCATGCCGCCAGCGTTGGCCAGCGCCTCGGTGCGCGAATACACCGTGCCGTTGGGGTTGTAGTTGAACATCTTGCTGACGCTCAAGGGCTGCTTGCGCACCAGCCGCTCGACGCTGTCCAGCACCCACGGGATTTCGCGCACGCAGGCGATCACCTTGGCGTTCGGAAACAACGACGCCAGCAGCGGCATCTTGCTGCACCACACGCGGCCGGTGTCGAACACCACGTCGGTACCGTGGAAGCCGCCATAGAAATTCTGGAACACGCCGCGCAACACCGCCATGCGTTGCTCGTCCGAGATCACCACCGAGAAATCGTTCTTGCCGCTCATCTCGGCCACCAGCGCGCCCACCAGGTCGCCGACCGGGCTGGTCATCCCGGCGTGGAAGCGCGGGTTCTGTTTCAGGATCGCCGACAACAACGTGCTGCCCGAACGCGGCAAGCCGGAGATGAAGTGCAACTTTTCGGGCGGACGGCCGGCAGGCGACGTTGCGGCCGCAGCCTTGGTGGCCGCGGCCTTGTCCGTGCTCGGCTTGTCGGTGCTCGACTTGGCAGGCATGCCTGTGTTCCCCTTGATGTAAAGGCCGCAAGTGTAGCGAATCCGCCTGGGCCGTGACGGTGAGGGGCTGGCGGCCGTGCACGCGAGTTCGAGGCTCCTAGACCTGCAGGTCCGCAAACTCCGGATGCTTGTGCATGAACGCCGCCGCGTACGAACAGGCCGGGATCACCTTCCAGCCTTCGCGGCGCGCAGTCTCGAGTGCGAAGCGCGTGAGTTCGGCGGCCACGCCGCGACCGCCGATGGCAGGCGGCACGTCGGTGTGGGTGATCGTCATCACGCCGTTGCGCAGCGTGTAGTCGATGACGCCGCGGTGGCCTTCCACTTCCACCTGGAATTGCCGCGCGTCGGTATCGTGAACAATGTCCATGAGAACTCCTGTGCCGTGGCAACCGGCGCTTTCGTCATGCCGGGTTCGGCCCGCATTGGCGCTGCGGGCCGCCCGGCGTGACAAAACAATGGCTACCGGCTCTCGCTGCGCGCGCGCACTTCGGCAAAGGTCCAGTCACGCAGCAGCTGGCCGTTTTCCCAAACCGTTTCCATTGCATCGTCCCAGCCAGGGCCCAGTATCCCGGCGTCACCGTGAACCGCGTCACCGGGCAGCACCACGGTCTTGTACGTGCCGAATTCGCGGTGCCGCGCCAGCGTGAGGCGCCCGCGCTTCGAGGCCTTGCCGTGGTCGGTCACTGGATCCTTGTAAACGTCCATCCAGTGTCCGTCGATGCGCGCGGCCGAACACTTCAGCGCGAACTTCTGGGTATCGCGATTGAGCTTCTGCAACAGCGCGCCGCCCATGCCGAAGGCGATGTTGTCGGCTGAATAACCCGCGCGCGTGATGCGTTCGAGGATCAGCCGGATCGAATCGGGATTCACGCCATCGCCCTGGATCACGCGCACATGCTTGAGCACGCGATAGCCCTTGGCGTTGACCGTGCTGCCGAACGAGGCATTCAACAACTTCAGCGTCTGGTGCACGATTTCGGTCGGGTCGCCCGAATCGGGCCGCACCACCAGCGTCGCGCCGCTCTTGATCACCTCTTCGCGCAAGGCGCCGCCCCACATGTTCTGCACCGCGTTGAACAAGTCGTAGCTGTCCGACACGCAGGCCACCACGCTGCCGGGCTTGGCGAATTGCTGCAGCACGTTGCGGTACGCATCCAGCTCGCGCTCGCGGCCCCAGGCGGTGATGGTGCTGTGCTCGGTGGCGGGAATCGAATAGCCCGCCATCACCTCGCCGTAGTACTCGCGCGCCGCGAGTACGCCCAGCACCGTGTCGGTGCCGCGGAAATTGACGAGGTGCGCCATGCCGCCGAGCGCCGCCGATTCCGAGCTCGACACGCCGCGCGCGCCGAAGTCATGCAGCTTGAACAACACCTGTCCGGCCGGATCGTCGCTGGTCTTGTCGAGGAACTCGCGGATGCCCTGCTTGACGTGCCAGCTGATGGTCGCGACGGTGACGGGATACCAGGTGCGCATCAACATCGTCTCGACGTACGAGGGCAGCCAGAAGCACGCGGGATCGGTGCTCTCCACCGTCACCAGCGCCTGATGCGTCGGCACCACGGTGCCTTCCGGCACCGCGCGGATGCGCAGCGGCAACTTGCCGGCGTGCGCATCGACGATGTGCCGCCAACCGGCCGCGTTGAACGGTTCGCCATGGGCGGCGAAGAACGCCTGCGCCTCATCGACCATCGCATGCGTGATGGGTCGGCTGAGGTATTCCTTCAGGATCGATTGCAGGCCGAAGAACAGCGTGCGTTCGTACTCGCCGCCGCGGCTTTCCAGATAGAAGAACGTGGCGTCCACGTCCGGCGGATATTGCAACCAGTGGCTGGCCTTGTAGCTGTCGCTGTTGAGGATCGGGTTGTCGAGAAATTGCATGACGGAAACTCCTTCGCGTCGTATGAAGGCCGGCGGTCTGTCCGCCAGCCACGGGATCGGCTGGAATCAACTCCGGCCGAGGAAAAACTCGAGGATGTGCAGATGGTCTTCGAACAGCCTGGTGCCCATTTCCAGCGCCTCGCTGATCGGAAACCAGCGCGCCTTTTCGGCATCGTCGCCGCCGCGCACCTGCGGCAGTTCGCCAGCCGGAAAATCGAAGTGGAAGGCGTGGGTGATGGTGCGTCCGCGCAACGAGCGGTTGGGGTGGTCGAACACATGGCTGCCCTTCAGCGAACCCTTCAGCACCGCCACCGGCACCTTCAGCCGCGTTTCCTCGCGCAGTTCGCGCAGGCAACTTTCCAGCAGCGCCTGTTCGGCGCCGACGAAGCCGCCCGGCAGCGCCCACAGGCCCTTGCCCGGCGCGCTGCGGCGGCGCACCAGCAGCACGTGGCCCGAATGCACGACCACCGCGTCGGTGGTGACGAAGGTTGGCGGATACGGCGCGGCGTCCCAGCCGGCGCGGTACTCCTTGATGAAGCGGTATTCCTCGACCAGCTGGTGGTACGCGGGCGAGGCCTTGCGGAAGGCTTCCAGCATCTCGAACACGGGCGCGGGCACATTCGCCTGCAGCATGTGCAGCGCGCCCTTGCCGGGCTCGCCGGCGGCTTCGAACAGGTAACGGCGCAACTCGGTGGCCGAGAGCGTTTCGGTGCGGTTGACCTCAACCAGGTCCCACTGCGGGAATTCGTGCAGGTAGTAGCTGGTCGCGTCCTTGTCCTGGCCGACGATGCCGATGCGCGCGTCGGCCGGCGCGCCGTCGGCGCGCAACACCGCCTCGACCTCGCGTTGCACCGCGGCGATCCAGTGGGCTTCGTTGTAGAGATGGTCGCGCAACGGACGCACGATCAGGCGCGCGGCTGCGTCTTCCAACGTGCTGGTGATCATCACCGAACGTTCGGCGACCGACCAGGGGTTGCGGATGGTGCGGGGGGTGTCGGCGGAACCGACCAGGAGGATCAGCTTGCGCGCGAGGCGCAGCGCGTGCCGCGCGGCGGCGGCGTGGCCGTTGTGGAACGGCTCGAAACGCCCGATGAAGACGAGGTAATCGTATTCCATGAGAATCCCTCACGGTAGTTGGTCGCTCCCGGTCTGTCCGGAGGCGTGGGCGTATTGTACTCCGAGGATCGGCGGTCGGTGCTAGGCGGGTGCGGCGAGCGACCTCGAGGCCGCAGCGGAGATCGGGACCGGTACCATCGCTACTCAGCGTGAGGTTGCGGTGTGACCGCGATCGGCAATAATCTCAACCCGTGAGGCACGAGTGGTATCCGATGGATACCTTGGCGCTGTCGATTAGGGCACAACAATGGCACGCGCAAATTGGACGTACATGTTGCGGCTACTCAGGCGCAATCCAGATCGCATCCGGATGGATCGGCTTGCCGACTATATGCGGGAGTTTGCGAGGCTCGTCGGGCTGGAGAACCAACCCGTTTTCCGTGGCGTCCGCCGTGCAAGCACCGGTCTCAAGGTTGCGGTCCCTGCATCGCGTCAAAAGGCCGCCTTTCTGCGCATTCGTGAGGCGCATGCGCGGCCCGACAGTAAGCCAGCAGTGGCGCTCCGCTGTATTGAGACATTGATGGGTGAAGATGCGATCTCGAAGGCCGAGCTTCTGGATTCGTCTCGTAAGGTTGTGTATTTGTTTCACGCGCCTGTGCTGAGCGACGTGGTGGACGCGCGTATACAACAAGCAGGGGAAGTTGACGGGATTATCACGGGTATCGTTGGTGCCGATGACACCATGCATCTGTACCTTCGTGACCATTTGGGGCGCGATCTCCGCCTGATCGTACGCAGCGAGGATCTTGCGCGCGCGCTCCTCTCGCGCTTCCGACTGGGCGTCGTGCGCCTGTCGATACATGGAACGTGGATCCGAACCGATCGGGGATGGATTCCCGAGTCGAACAAGTGCACGGTGGATCGATTCGAGATGCTCGATGACACGTCGCCGCTCGAGATATTCGAGGGGCTCGGCTCGATCGCTGGCAACGGTTGGAACGAAGTATCGGACGCCGATGCGGCGTGGCGCGATCTGCGGGGTCTCCAATGACGGGACCGGATTTTCCACGCGTTATTACGATCGACGCCAACGTGCTCGTTGCGTATAGCGCGAAGTCCCATACCACTGATCGTTACCGCCGCTTGGCATACCTGTTTGGTCAAGCAGAAAAAGCGAGATCAAAGCTGATCATTCCGATGCCTGCGCTTGCAGAGTACTTGGTGCGCGCCGATCAAGCTGCACTTGCGATCCTTGAAAGGTTGGAGCGCAAAACCTTCATTTTAGTTGCGCCTCTCGATCGCGCTGCTGCGTTCGAATGCGCGCAGCTTGATGCTTCGGCCATCGGCCGAGGCGACAAGCGTGATGGGCGGCAAGACGCTTGGCAGAAGATAAAGATTGATCGGCAGATCGTCGCCATTGGGAAAGCACACGGCACGCAATGGTATGTATCGGATGACGACGGGGTCAGGGCAACCGCCATGCGCATCGGCGTTAGATCAAGCAAAGTGGCTGAACTCCCGCTTCCGGTAACGCAGGGTGAGTTGAAGCTACCAAAATAGCAAAATGCTGAATGCGTAACAGGCGAGTCCACAAAACCGGGATCACACAAAACCGGGATCAGAGTCGACTTTCCCGCAAACAGACCCGCGTTGCCAGCCGCCCCAAACCTCACGCCAGCATCCACTCCACGGCCGCATGGCAATGCAGCTCGGTGGTGTCCATGCGCGGGATGTCGGGCGCAGCGTCGGCGCGGAGCAGCATACCGAATTCGGTGCAGCCGAGGATGACGGCTTGCGCGCCGGCGGCGTGCATGCGGCGCATGATGGCGATGAAGGTTTCCCGCGACTTGGGTTCCACGCGGCCCTTGACCAGTTCGTCGAAGATGATGTGGTGCAGGGCGTCCTGTTCTTCCGGCGTCGGCACGCTGATTTCGAGTCCGTGTTTTTGCAGTCGCTCGCGGTAGAACGGCCGGTCCATGGTGAAGCGGGTTCCGAGTAGTGCGGCGCTTTGGTAGCCATCGGCCTGCAAGGCCTTGGCGGTGATGTCGGCAAGGTGCAACAGCGGAATGTCGACGGCTGCCTCGACCGCCGGCGCGACCCGATGCATGGTGTTCGCGCAGATCAACAGCGCTTCGGCACCGGCCTGTTCCAGCCGCTGCGCGGCATCGGCGAGGATGCGGCCGGCCGCGTCCCAGTCGTCGGCGTGCTGCAGGCGCGCGATCTCGGCGAACTCCACGCTCCACAGCAACAGCCTGGCCGAATGCAGGCCGCCGAGGCGCGCGGCGACGAGTTGGTTGATTCGCTGGTAGTAGTGGGTGGTGGATTCCCAGCTCATGCCGCCGATCAGGCCGATGGTTTTCATGCTGCGCGATTCCTCTGGCAAACAGACGGAATGATTTTCCCACGCGCGGCCGCGAATCGAATCCATCTGTCCGGTGACGGTTGATGAATCCGGAATCCATGCCACATCTGGCCACGATCAAGAGCTGGATTCCGGATCTCGCCCCTTCGGGGCTCGTCCGGAATGACAAATTATTTCAGGGACACCACACTAGCCACGATCGACTTCCGGCAATGCGTTCTACTCAGGCTTTCGCCGCTTCCGGCTGCAGCGTGCGAATCGCGCGCAATTGCGGGCTGGCGAGGCAGGCCAAGGCGATCACCGTCAGCGTGAGGCCGGCGACGCCGAACAGCGTGGTCAGCGAAATCACTTTCAGCAAGGCGCCGGCCAGCGCGGCGGAAAGCGGGCCGAGTCCCATGAAGGTGAACATCAGGATGCTCATGGAACGGCCCATCATGGCGTGCGACACGCGCTGCTGGATCCATGCAAAAATCGCGATCATCACCAGCCCGCCGAGCAGGCCGGTCACGAACATCAACGCGGCGCCGATCCAGGTCGTGTGCGCCAGCGTCAGCGCGGCGAGTGCAAGGCCCGAAAGGCTGTCGAAACACAACACCATCACGCCGAGCCGGCCGCGGGTCAGGCGCGCGACGTAGCCGGAGAGGAAGCTGCCGCACAGCAT
>DASSNC010000046.1:0-7975 GCA_035688305.1 Rhodanobacteraceae bacterium | reverse complement strand
TGCAATACATCTACACCATGATCGGCGTATCCAAGATCGTCCCGCCCAAGCGCGAGATCATCAAGGACATCTCGCTGTCGTTCTTCCCTGGCGCCAAGATCGGCTTGCTGGGCGTGAACGGCGCGGGCAAGTCCACGGTGCTCCGGATCATGGCCGGGGTCGACACCGACTTCCAGGGCGAATCGCGGCCCGCCGCCGACATCAACATCGGCTACCTCGCGCAGGAACCGCACCTCGATGACAACAAGACCGTGCGCGAATCGGTCGAGGAAGGCATGGCGCACATCCTCAATGCGCAAACGCGGCTGGATGAGGTTTACGCTGCCTACGCCGAGGAAGGCGCGGATTTCGACGCACTCGCGGCCGAGCAGCAGAAGCTCGAAAACATCCTCGCCGCCGGCGATGCCCACACCCTGGAGCGGCAGTTGGAAATCGCGGCTGATGCGCTGCGGCTGCCGCCATGGGACGCGAAGATCAGCACGCTTTCAGGTGGCGAAAAGCGCCGCGTGGCCCTGTGCCGCCTGCTGCTGTCCAAACCCGACATGTTGCTGCTGGACGAACCCACCAACCACCTCGATGCGGAATCGGTCGATTGGCTGGAACAATTCCTGCACGATTACCCCGGCACCGTGGTCGCGGTCACGCATGATCGTTATTTTCTCGACAACGCCGCCGAATGGATCCTGGAACTCGACCGTGGCCGCGGCATTCCGTGGAAGGGCAACTATTCCTCGTGGCTGGAGCAAAAGGACGAGCGCCTGAGGCAGGAAGCGTCGAGCGAAAAGGGCCGCCAGAAGGCGATCCAGAAGGAACTGGAATGGGTGCGCTCGGCCGCCAAGGGCCGCCAGTCCAAGGGCAAGGCGCGCCTGAACCGCTTCGAGGAATTGAATTCGGTCGATTACCAGCGCCGCAACGAAACCAATGAAATCTTCATTCCGCCGGGCGAGCGTCTCGGCAACGAAGTGATCGAATTCAAGCACGTCTCGAAATCGTTCGGCGACCGCTGCCTGATCGACGACCTGTCGTTCAAGATTCCACCCGGCGCCATCATCGGCGTGATCGGCCCGAACGGCGCCGGCAAGTCCACCTTCATGAAAATGATCATGGGCAAGGAGCAGCCGGACTCGGGCGAGATCGTGCACGGCAAGACCACGAAGCTCGCCTACGTCGACCAGTCACGCGGCATGCTCAACGACAAGAACAACGTGTGGCAGGAAGTCTCCGACGGCCTGGACATCCTGAAGATCGGCAACTTCGAGATCCAGTCGCGTGCCTACATCGGCCGCTTCAACTTCAAGGGTTCCGACCAGCAGAAGATCGTGGGGACACTGTCGGGCGGCGAGCGCGGCCGCCTGCACCTGGCCAAGACCTTGCTGGAAGGCGGCAACGTGCTGCTGCTGGACGAACCGTCCAACGATCTGGACGTGGAAACCCTGCGCGCGCTGGAAGAAGCGCTGCTGGAATTTCCGGGCTGCGCGATCGTGATCTCGCATGACCGCTGGTTCCTAGACCGCATCGCCACGCACATCCTCGCCTTCGAAGGCAACTCGCACGTCGAGTTCTTCCCCGGCAATTACAACGAGTACGAAGCCGACAAGAAGCGCCGGCTTGGCGAGGAAGCCGCGGCACCGCATAGGGTGAAATACAAGAAATTGGCTTGAGGAGACGCGGGATTCGGGGCTCGGGGCTCGGGGCTCGGGACTCGGGACTCGGGGCTCGGGACTCGGGACTCGGGACTCGGGACTCGGGAAAGCGTAACCGCCACCGCCGTCACATCGGCGAACCGCTGCTCGCGCCCACAAGAATGCTGCTTCCACCTCCCGGCATCCATCGTTGTGGCTGCCGAATTCCGCTGCAGGGCGGACAGCGTCCGCCGCAGTCCAACCGAACGACGGACAGTGCCCAGGCTACCGGGCACGACAGGTCAAACAGCGGCGTCGGGCGGCTGCAACTCCATCGCCATCACGATCGCATCCTCGCGCCCACGCCGCGCCGGGTAGTAGCCCGGGCGGCGGCCAATCTCGCTGAAGCCGGCGCGCTCGTACATGGCGTGGGCCAATTCGTTGGACGGGCGTACTTCGAGGAATACCCGCGCGGCATGGTGCCAGCGCGCGAGGTCGAGCAGGCGGCGCAAAAGATACGCGCCGTGCCCGCAGCCCTGATGCACGGGTGACACACACACGTTGAGGATGTGCGCTTCACCCGCGCCCACCGACAGCACGCCGTAGCCGATCAACTCGCGGCCCTGTTCCAGCACCCAGCAGTGGTGGCCGTTGTCGAGGCAGCTGCGGAAGATGCCGCGCGACCACGGAAATTCGTACGCCGCCGCCTCGATGTTGGCGACATCCGACACATCCTCGCGCGCCATCGGGCGCAACACCGGCTGCAACGGCGCGACTGCGGCCATCTCAGCTTGCTCCACCCCGACCCAGCGCCTGCAGCTGCTCCCACAGCTGGCGCTTGCGGTCGCGCTCGGCATGCAGCACGACCAGCGGATCGGCGCGCAGCACGCGCACCAGGGGAATGCCTTCCGGCAACGCGGCAGCGCCGAATACCATCACCGCGGCCGTCGCATCGGCGGCCACATCGCAAACGCGCACAGGCTGCAAGCCGGCCTTCGACACGGCTTCGGTCAGCGCCGTGTACATCTTGTCGATCGCCGGATCCCGCCGCTCAACCGGATCGGCCAGCAAGGCAAGGCGGCGGATCCGCGCGCCGGGTGGTGTTTCCGCGACCGCGGGCGGACCCGCTTGCGGCCGCGTCGGCGCCGCGGTGTCCTGTGCTTCATGGGGATCCGCATCGGCAACCGCCGCCGACCGCAACCGCAGCGGTGCCACGCCCAACGCGCGCAGGCGCCGCACGCGCAACGCGTCGCCGGCGACCGCCGTGCTCATGGATCGGGCTCGGTGGGCGGGGCCTTGTGGCGGGCTGTCCGCAAACGCCGGCGCGACGCCTGACCGCGCAGCCCCCACAACGTCACCACGATGCCCGACAGCGCATAGGCCGCGGCGAGTGCCAGCAGCACCAGCGCAGGATTCAGGGTCAGCGCCACCAGGACCAGGACCGCCAGGAAGATCCACACGAACGGCACGCGATCGTGCACCGGCCAGGTCTTGAAGCTGTAATAGCGGAAGCGGCTGACCATCAGCAGGCCTGCGGACACCGCCAGGATCGGCGTGAAGAAACACAGCGACTGGCCATCAACGGCATAACCGGCCTTGTTCAAATATTCCATCGACCACACGAACGCCATGCACAAACCAGCCGCGGCCGGACTCGCCAGGCCCTGGAAGAAGCGCTTGTCGGCCACGCCGACCTGGGTGTTGAAGCGCGCCAGGCGCAGCGCAGCGCAGGCCGCGTACACGAACGCTGCGCACCAACCGACCTTGCTCCACACCGGACCGTAGTCGCGCAGGTATTGCAGCGACCACGCGTACATCACCAGCGCAGGCGCCAATCCGAAGCTGGTCAGGTCGGAGAGCGAGTCGTACTGCACGCCGAACTCGCTTTGGGTGTTGGTCAGGCGCGCGACGCGTCCATCCATGCCATCCAGCAGTGCCGCCACGAAAACGGCCACCGCAGCGTGCGTGAATGAACCCGTGAAGGCGGCAATGATCGCGTAGAAGCCTGCGAACATCGCGCCGGTCGTGAAAAGGTTCGGCAACAGGTAGATGCCGCGCCGAGGGATCTTGCGGGAAAACGATTCAGTCATGCCAAGGCAACTCCAGGCTGGAATTCAGTGTAAACCATCCGCCCGCCGAGGCCTCACCACGCGTCCGATATGTGCCCGAATTCACGATCGCCCGGGCACGCTGTGGCATACTCGCCGCACCGCATCCTCCGTTTTCAGGGACCTGCCATGCAACTGCGCCAGCTCGTCACCGCCATGGCCGCAGGCACCGTGCTTGCCTGCATCGCAACGTTCGCCAGCGCCCAACAGGTCTACAAGTGGAAGGACGCCAACGGCGTCGTGCATTACTCGCAGACGGCGCCAGCCACCGGCACGCACTACTCCACCGTGAAGCTTGCGGGCGAGCCCAACGTCTCATCCACCCCGGCGCCATCGGCGCCTGCCGCCAAGCCGCAGGCGTCCGATTCACAGGACAGCAACGGCCCGGCGCGCGCCAACGCTGGCACCCAGCCGAACACCGAAGCCAACCGCAAGCAGCTGTGCAGCCAGCTCGACTCCAACATCGCGGTCCTGCAAGGCAAGGGTCCGGTGGTGCAGCAAGGCGCCGACGGCAAGCAGATGGTGGTGAGCGACGACCAGCGCGAGCAGCAACTCGCGAACGCGCGCGCGCAGAAGCGCGAATTTTGCACGGTGCGGCAACCCTCGGGCGCCTCCTGATTCGGCGCGGTTCCGGCGACTCCTGCCAGCGCCACACCAAGTGGCGCCTGCGACATCGCCGCGACAAGATCGCCGCAACGCCAGCACGAACCCTTGATTCCGGGCGGAACCTTCGAGCGGACCGCGCGCCGCGGTTACAATCCGCCGTTTACCACGTGTAACGGAAGCGCCATGCGCCTGTCGAAGTTCCACCTCGCCACCACCCGCGAGGATCCCGCCGACGCCGAGATCGCCAGCCATCGCCTGATGCTGCGCGCGGGCATGATCCGCAAGCTCGCCTCGGGCATCTACACCTGGTCGCCGCTGGGCCTGCGTGTGTTGCGCAAAGTCGAGACCGTGGTGCGCGAGGAAATGAATCGTGCCGGTGCGATCGAGCTGTCGATGCCGACGATCCAGCCACGCGAGTTGTGGGATGAAAGCGGGCGTTGGCAGAAATTCGGCGGGCAGCTTCTGAAGATCAAGGATCGCAAGGAGGCCGAATACTGCTACGGCCCCACCGCCGAAGAAGTCGTCACCGACTTCGCGCGCAACGAATTGCGCAGCTACAAGCAGTTGCCGATCAACCTTTACCAGATCCAGACCAAGTTCCGCGACGAAATCCGGCCGCGTTTCGGCGTGATGCGCGCGCGTGAATTCCTGATGAAGGATGCGTATTCGTTCCACCTGACGGAAGCAGACCTCGACCGCGAATACCACAACATGCACGACGCCTATGCGCGCATCTTCACCCGACTGGGCCTGAAGTTCCGCGCGGTGCAGGCCGACTCGGGCGCGATCGGCGGCAATGCCTCGCAGGAATTCCACGTGCTGGCCGATTCCGGTGAAGACGCGTTGGCATTTTCGGATGGCTCCGATTACGCCGCCAACGTCGAACGCGCCGAGGCGCTGGCACCCGCCACGCCGCGCCCTGCCCCCGCGCAGGCATTGCAGCGCGTCGCCACGCCTGCGCAGAAGTCGATCGAGGAAGTCGGCGCGTTCCTGAAAGTGTCACCCGCGCAGTGCGTCAAGACCCTGATCGTGCGCGGCAACGATGGCCTCGTTGCGCTGTGCCTGCGCGGCGATCACGAACTGAACGAAGTGAAGGCCGCGAAACTCGCGGAATTGCCGGGCGAATCGCAGCTCGCCGACGAGGCCGAAATCGTCAAGCGCATTGGCTGCGTGCCGGGCTTCCTCGGACCGGTCGGCCTGCCCGCCGACATCCCGGTGATCGTCGACCGCGACGCCGCCGTCGTTGCCGATTTCGTGTGCGGCGGCAATGCCGAGGACACGCATTGCACCGGCGCCAACTGGGAACGTGACGCGCGTATCAGCCGCGTAGCCGACCTGCGCAAGGTGGTGGCGGGTGACGCCTCGCCGGATGGCCGTGGCACACTCGCCATCGCGCGCGGTATCGAAGTCGGGCACGTATTCCAGCTGGGCAGCAAATACTCGGAAGCCTTGCACGCCACGGTGCTGGATGAGGCCGGACAAAATCGCGTCCTGCAAATGGGCTGTTACGGCATCGGCATCAGTCGCATCGTCGCCGCCGCCATCGAACAGAACCACGACGATGCCGGCATCATCTGGCCCGAGCCGATGGCGCCGTGGCAGGCCGTGGTTTGCCTGATCAATCCGAAAGGCAATCCGGTCGTGAATGCAGCCGCGGAATCGTTGTACGCGGATTTGAATGCGCGCGGAATCGAAACCTGCCTCGACGACCGCGGTCTGCGTGCGGGCGCCATGTTTGCCGACCTCGAACTGATCGGCATTCCGCACCGCATCGTGGTGAGTGAGCGCGGCGTTGCTGCCGGCACATTCGAATATCGCGGCCGTCGTGATACCGAAAATCGGAACCTGGATCGCGACGCATTAATGGCGCTGTTTCCGAGCCGCCATTGATGCTCAATTGTGCCGATTTTGCATACGCGCGGTTTTTCGGTAAAAATACCTGCTGTCGAATGGAGTAATCCATCGGATTCTCTGTTCGGCTGCGATTTTTGTTCACCCACACAATCGGAGTCACCATGGCCATCGATGTCAGCTCGCTCAGCGAAAAGCAATTGAAGGATCTCATCCGCAAGGCGCATGGGCGCATCAAGAACTTCGACAAGGAAAAAATCGCCAAGGTCAAGGCCAAGGTCAATGCATTGCTGAAGGCCGAAGGCGTCACCTTCGCGCAGGTGTATGGCAAGAAGCGTGGCGGCAAGACCGGCAAGGTCGCGCCGAAGTACCGCAATCCAGCTGGCCCCGAAACCTGGTCTGGCCGCGGCAAGCGCCCGCGCTGGTTCCTTGCCGCGCTCAAGGCCGGCAAATCCGAAAAGAGCATGTTGATCAAGTAAGCCGATCAAGGACACGGATCAGGTAATCGGGATCCGGTTCAATGCCGCCGCCCCGGCTTTCCCTGCCGGCGCGCAACGGATGGGCACTGGCGATCAGGAACCCGGAAGGCGCGACTCAGCGCTGAGTCGCGCCTTCCGGCGCTGCTACAGACTCCGCCGTGGCGCAACCAGCAAATCGCCGAACAGAAGTCCGGCCACAAGTGATATCAGCAGTGTCACCAAAAGTACCGCGATGTGGGAACCGCTCGCGATGTCGTTGTTGAGCAGGTCCGTCACGCTGCGGAATCCGACACTGCCAGGCACCAGCAACAACACGCCCGGCTCGCGCACCAACGCCCCCGGACGATGCATGATGCGTGCATACAGGTTGCTGCCCGCGCTCAGCACCAACCCACCGATGAATACGCCAAATGGCGCACCCATTGCATTGCCGCTCCAATACGTCACCAGGTAGCCCACGATCACCGCGGTCAGCACCAGCGGATAATCGCGCACTGCAGTCTGGAACAGCATCGCGAAAGCCACCGCGGCAACGGCCAACGCCGGCCACTGCGCCCACATCGGCAAGGATGGCAAGGCGTGACTGGCCGGCACGATGTGTGCGACCGCGCAAATCTGCGCCGCCGCAATGGTGCCGAAGGTCAACTTCAGGATGGTCGCCGCGGCGCCCGCGAAGCGCGCGACGCCCGAAGCGAGGTGCTGGCTGGTCAGCTCGCGCACCGCATTGGTCAGCGACATGCCAGGCACCAGCACGATCAGCGCCGACAGCACCACCATCTTCAGCGCCAGCGGCACCAGCCATGCACTGACCATGGTCGCGATGAAGGTTGCCACCAAGGCCGCGATGGCATCATTGGCGACCGCCAGGCGCGGGCGTCCGAAGCCCGCCACCACGATCGCGCCGATCACCACCCCGATCACGCCGGCAACCAGCGCATCCTGCCACGAGGTGTGGAACAGCACCGCGACGCTGGCCGCGGACAAGCCATAACTGACCACCGTCGCCCATAGCGCGGGGCGCGACAAGGGCCTCCCCAGCGCGTGCAACTGCGCCATGCCCTGGTACGGCGCCAGGCTGCCATCGGCGACCCGGTCGGCGATTTCATCGGCACGGCACAAGCGCGCGAGGTTCACGTCGCCCGGTGCGATCCGCACGACTTGGGTCACATCGGCGATACCGTCGCCGCCCGGCGCACTGAAGGACAACACGATCGAGGTCGGCGTGGACAGCACGTCGCAGGCCAGTCCAAGTTGCAGCGACACATTGCCTATCGCCTGCTCAAGCCGCGGCGCCGCGGCGCCGTACTGA
>DASSNC010000038.1:0-33138 GCA_035688305.1 Rhodanobacteraceae bacterium | reverse complement strand
AGCGACCACGCCTACCGGCTGGCGGGTCACGACGATGCGCTTGTCCGCCTGGTGGCCGGGGATCACGTCGCCATACAAGCGTTTGCCTTCCTCGGCGAACCATTCGAGGAACGAGGCCGAATAGCCGATCTCGCCGCGCGCCTCGGCAAGTGGCTTGCCGCCCTCGGCCGTCAACATCACGGCCAGGTCTTCGCGATTCGCGAGCATCGCATCGTTCAAGGCACGCAAAAGTTGCGCACGCTCACCGGCGGTGCGCGCCGACCATGCCGGCAAGGACCGCGCCGCGGCGTCGATCGCGCGTTTGGTTTCGGCGGCGCCCATGTCCGGCACCATGCCAATACACTCGCCGGTCGCTGGATTGCGTACGTCCACCGTGGCGCCGTTGTCGGCGTCGCACCACTGCGCACCGATGCGGCATTGCATCCGCAACAGCGCCGGATCGGACAGCCGCAGCGACGTGTCCGTCCCAGTCTTCTTTTCAATGTTCATGACTCACACTCCATCTGCAATGGGTTGCGACGCCAGCCGGTCGACCCGCACCGCGGCAGCCAGCATGACCCAGAATAGTCCAACAACAACGGTGACAAGCATGTGCATTCGTTGCGCGCCCCCGAGGCAATCGCGCGGACAGCGCCTGCGTAGACGCGGCATATTCGGCCCGCCATCCTGAACATTCCTGCGGGCGGATCAGCACAATCGTTCGCAAGCATTTGATCCGCCAGCGTCTCAATCCGTGAGCTTCGGATAGGTGTACATTTGTACACCATGAAGCTCCCGCCCGGCCAGCAACGCGTCCTTGATTTCGTGCACGCGCACCTGCGTCGCCACGGTTTCCCGCCCACGTACCGGGAGATCGGCGACGCGCTCGGTTTCGCCTCGCCCAACGCGGCGCGGCGACACCTCGATGCGCTGCAACGCAAGGGCGTGATCGAACTGCCCGCGCACACCGCGCGCGGCATCCGCGTGCTCGGTGGCCTCGATGAATCCGATGCGCACGCGTTGCACCTGCCCTTGATCGGACGGGTCGCGGCGGGCGCGCCGATCATGGTCGAGGCGCAAATCGAAAAACGCGTGCGCCTGGATCGCGCGTTGTTCAAGCCGCAACCGGATTACCTGCTGCGCGTGGCCGGCGATTCGATGGTCGATGCCGGCATCGAGGATGGCGACCTGATCGCGGTGAAGCAGGCACCGGACGCGCGCAACGGCCAGATCGTGGTGGCGCGGGTGGATGGCGCAGTCACGGTGAAGGTGTTCGAGCGCACGCGAAGCCGCATCCGGCTGCTGCCGCGCAACCCGGCGTACGCGCCGATCGAGGTGGACGCAAGCCACGAGTTCGCGATCGAAGGCCTGTATTGCGGCCTGGTGCGCAGGTCCTGAGATGAGCGCCGTGCCCGCCATCGCAACCCCTGCCCTCGCCAGCCTGATTGCCGAGCGCCGCGTTTGGCGAGGCCGCCCGGCCGCGCTGCCGCCGAGCACGCAGCCGACCGGTTACGCCGCACTCGATGCAGCCTTGCCAACGCGCGGCTGGCCGGAAGCTTCGCTGTCGGAAATCCTGCTGCCCGCCGATGGCGTCGGTGAATTGCAAATCGTGCTGCCGACGCTCGCGCGCCTGACGCGTGCTGGACAACGCGTGGCGATCATTGCGCCGCCGTATCTGCCGTACGCACCGGCGTGGCAGGCGGCAGGCGTGGACCTCACGCAGTTGTCGATCGTGGATGCACCGGCACGCGAGATGGCGTGGGCGATGGAACAGGCCCTGCGCTCGGGCTGCTGCGGCGCGGTGCTGGGCTGGTTGACGCAAGCCGACGATCGCACCCTGCGGCGCCTCGAAGTCGCGGCCGACACCGGCCACGCACTTGGCTTCGTGTTCCGCGATCGCGTGGCGCTCGGCAATCCTTCGCCCGCCGCGCTGCGCCTGGAAGTTTCGCCGGACCAGTTGCGCATCCACAAATGTCGCGGCGGCAATCCGCTCGCGCCGATTGCGTTCGCGCGCACGCACGCGTGAGGCAGCCACGATGCTCTGGGCCTGCGTGCTGCTGCCATCCCTCGCCCTCGACGCCGCGCTGCGTGGGCAACCGTCGCTTGATCGGCCGTTCGCGCTGGTCACCGGCCCGGCGCAACAACGCCGGCTGGTTGCAGTCGATGCGCGTGCGCGTGCGGCGGGACTCGCACCGGGGCAGCGCCTCGCCGAAGCCGAAGCGGTGTGCCGGGACCTGTTCGCCGCCGAATACGACGCGCGCGCGACACGCGCCAGCCTCAAGCTGATCGCGGCCTGGGCGTACCGTTATTCCTCGCAGGTGCTGCTGGACCCGCCGCGCGCGGTGATCCTGGAAGTCGGCAAGAGCCTGCGCCTGTTCGGACCGTGGCCGGATCTCGCACAACGACTGCGCGAAGATCTCGCACAACTCGGTTTCGCGCACCGCATCGCGCTGGCGCCGAACCCGCGTGCGGCACGGGTGTTGGCGGGCATCGCGGATGGCACGTTGGTCGAATCCGTGGACGCCCTGCCGCAGGCGCTTGCACGGGTTGCCTGCGCACGCGCCGGTCTTCCCGGCAACACTGTCGCTGCGCTGACAAGCATGGGCATCACGACCCTCGGCGCATTGTTCGCCCTGCCCCGCGCCGCACTGCAACGACGCTTCGGCAAGCCGCTGGTCACGGCGTTGACCGTGCTGCTGGGCGAGCAACCCGAAGCGCTGGCTGCGTACCAGCCACCGGATCGTTTCGCAGCCCGCGTTGATCTGGGTTGCGAAGTGAAAAGCCATCAGGCCTTGTTGTTTCCGTTGCGACGGATGCTGGGCGATCTCGCCGCATTCGTGGCCGCCCGCGATGGCGGCGTGCAGCGTTTCGTGATCCGTTTCGGCCACGCCGATCGCAGCTCGACCACGCTGGCGATCGGCCTGCTCGCGCCGGAGCGCGCGGCCGAGGCATTGTTCGATGTCGCCAAACTCAGGCTCGAACAGGCCCAGTTGCCGCAACCGGTGCTGGAACTGTCCGTCCACGCCGACGAACTGCCGCCGTTCGCACCGGAAGCCCGTGACCTGCTCGACCAGCGCAGCGCCAACGCGTTGCCGTGGCCGCAGTTGCGCGAACGCCTGCGCGCACGCCTCGGCGAGGACGCTGTGTACGGCCTGCGCGCCGATCCGGATCCGCGACCCGAACAGGCATGCGTGCGCGATGCCGTTGCGAACACGGCGGATTCCACGCCGCTGCCACCACGACCAGCATGGTTGCTCTCGCGTCCCATCCCCTTGCGCGACTTTGCACCCCGGATCCTCGCCGGCCCCGAGCGCCTCGAAACCGGCTGGTGGGACGGCGACGACATCCGCCGCGATTACTACGTGCTGGAACTCGCGACCGGCCAGCGCGCGTGGGCGTTCGCGGCGCCGGGCGAACGCGGCCCGTTCATGCTGCACGGCTGGTTTGCGTGAGTGCCCCCGCCTACGCCGAACTGCATTGCCTGTCCGACTTCTCGTTCGGGCGCGGGGCATCGAGTGCGCGCGAACTGTTTGAGCGCGCCAAACGCTGCGGCTATGCGGCACTCGCGATCACCGATGAATGTTCCTTCGCCGGGATCGTGCGCGCG
Organism: Rhodanobacteraceae bacterium; assembly: GCA_035688305.1. Taxonomy (GTDB): domain Bacteria; phylum Pseudomonadota; class Gammaproteobacteria; order Xanthomonadales; family Rhodanobacteraceae; genus 66-474. The sequence continues at coordinate 29,552 of DASSNC010000038.1, read as the reverse complement.
CACGAAGCCGCGCGCGACACCGGCGTGGCGCTGATCGTCGGCACCGAAGTGCAACTGGCCGATGGTCCGAAGCTGGTGCTGCTGGCCGCGGACGCTGCGGGTTACACACGCCTGTGCGAATTGATCACGCAAGGCCGGCGCGCAGCGCAGAAAGGCACTTACCAGCTCGCGCGTGCCGATCTCGACGACGGCCTGCCCGGCACGCTGGCGCTGTGGCTGCCGGAGCGCAAACCGACGCGCGAACACGGCACCTGGTTGCGCGACGTGTTCGGCGAGCGCCTGTGGCTGGCGGTGGAACTGTTGCGCGAAGACGACGATGCCGCGCGGCTGGCCGAACTTTGCCAACTCGCGAACGATCTGCACATCCGCGCGGTCGCTACCGGCGACGTGCACATGCACGCGCGCACACGGCGCACATTGCAGGACACCCTCACCGCGATCCGCCATCGCAAGACGCTGGTCGAAGCGCGCGGCCTGTTGTTCCGCAATGGCGAACGCCACCTGCGCCGGCGCGAAACGCTGGCCGCGATTTACCCTGCCGCGCTGCTCGCGGAAACCACCCGCATTGCCGAACGCTGCACCTTCACCCTGGATCAGTTGCGTTACCGCTACCCATCCGAGCTGGTGCCGGCCGGCCACACGCCGACCTCGTGGCTGCGCCAACTCACCGAGGAAGGCATCCGCTGGCGCTGGCCCGAAGGCGAACCCGCCAACGTGCGCGCGCAGGTCGAGCACGAACTGGCGTTGATCGCGGAACTGGAATACGAACCGTACTTCCTGACCGTGCACGACATCGTGCGCTTCGCGCGCGGCGAGGACATCCTTTGCCAGGGCCGTGGCTCGGCGGCCAACTCCGCGGTGTGCTTCGCGCTCGGCATCACCGAGGTCGATCCCGCGCGCATCAACATGCTGGTCGAGCGTTTCATCTCGCGCGAACGCAACGAACCACCCGACATCGACATCGACTTCGAGCACGAGCGGCGCGAGGAAGTCATCCAGTACATCTACCAAAAGTACGGCCGCGAACGCGCCGCACTCACCGCCACGGTGATCTGCTATCGCGGCCGCAGCGCGGTGCGCGACGTCGCCAAGTCACTCGGCCTGCCACTCGATGCCGTCAACAAGCTGTCCTTCGCGCTTGGCTGGTGGAACGGTGAAACGCCGATGGACGAGCGCTTGCGCGAAGCCGGTTTCGATCCGGCATGCCCCATCCTGCAACGCGTGCTGCGCCTCACCCGCGAGCTGCTCGACCGCCCGCGGCACCTTTCGCAACACGTCGGCGGCTTCGTGATCGCCGACGCGCCACTCGCGACCCTGGTGCCGGTCGAGAACGCGGCGATGCCCGATCGAACGATCATCCAGTGGGACAAGGACGATCTCGACTCGCTCGGCCTGTTGAAGATCGATTGCCTCGCGCTCGGCATGCTCACCTGCCTGCGCAAAACCATGGATCTTTTGCGCGCGCACCGGCGCCGCGACCTCACCCTGGCAACGATCCCGGCCGAGGATCCCGACACCTACGCGATGCTCGGCCGCGCCGACACCGTTGGCGTGTTCCAGATCGAATCGCGCGCGCAAATGGCAATGTTGCCGCGCCTGAAACCGAGGTGTTTCTACGACCTCGTGATCGAAGTGGCGATCGTGCGCCCCGGCCCGATCCAGGGCGACATGGTGCATCCGTATCTGCGGCGCCGGAACGGACAGGAGCCGGTAACGTATCCATCGGATGACGTTCGCGAAGTGCTGGAACGCACGCTCGGCGTGCCGCTGTTCCAGGAGCAGGTGATGAAGCTCGCGATCGTTGCGGCGGGCTACTCGCCGGGCGAAGCCGATCAACTGCGCCGCTCGATGGCCGCATGGAAACGCCACGGCAACGTCGAAGCCCACCGCGAACGCATCACCCAGGGCATGCTGGCGCGTGGTTATACGCAGGCGTTTTCGGAAGAACTGTTCGACCGCCTGAAAGGCTTTGGCGCGTACGGCTTTCCCGAATCGCACGCCGCAAGTTTCGCCCTGCTCGCCTACGCGAGCGCCTGGCTGAAATGCCACGAGCCCGCCGCGTTCGTGTGCGCGTTGCTGAACTCGCTGCCGATGGGGTTCTACAGCGAGAGCCAACTGGTGCAGGACGCGCGCCGGCACGGCATCACGGTGCTGCCGGTGGACGTGCGTTCCAGCGAATGGGATTGCACGCTGGAAAATGGTGTCAGGGACAATTTCATGCCAGCCGCCCCCGGCACCGATCACCCTGGTCGCGAACCTGCGCCGATAATTGTCCCTGGCACCATTTTGGCGGTGCGGCTGGGCCTCAGGCTGATCCGCAGCTTCCGCGAAGACGTCGCGCTGCGCATCCACGCCGCGCGCGCAATGCACGCTTTCGACGACCTCGCCGACCTGGTCGGGCGCGCCGGGCTCGATGCCCGCGATCGCAAGTTGCTGGCCGATGCCGGCGCCTTGCGCGGCCTCGCCGGACACCGTCATCGCGCACGCTGGCAAGCCGCCGGCATCGAACCGCAACGGCCGTTGTTCGGATTCGCCAGCCCCGGCGAACAGGCCATCGCGATCAAACCGCCCGCGACCGGCGCAGACACCATCGCCGATTACGCCGCAACCGGCCTCACGCTGGGCGCGCATCCACTCAAGCAACTGCGCGCACAACTGCGCGCGCGGCACTGCCGGCCTTCGCGCGAACTGCGTACACTGCCGAGTGGATCCAGGGCGCGCGCGGCGGGCCTGGTGACCCTGCGCCAGCGTCCGCAAACCGCGAGCGGCGTCACCTTCCTGAGCCTGGAAGACGAAGACGGCATGGTCAACGTGATCGTGTGGCAGGCCCTCGCCGAACGCCAACGCCGCGTATTGCTGCAGGCGACATTGCTGGCCGTCGACGGCCGCTGGGAAAGCGCCGATGGCGTCGACAACCTGATTGCCGAACACCTGTACGACTACAGCACCCTGCTCGGCACACTCGATGCCCGCTCACGCGATTTCCACTAGCCGCCAGCAACGCACCCCAGCGGCCGACGCCGCGACCGTTCGGCGCTTGTCGACCCCTTCCGGCCCTTGGCGAGCCGCCGGTCTGGGGAAGGTAGGCAGTCATCCTCACGGGTAGCCAAAAGCACCTTGGCCGGGGCTAGACACATCGGCCGCTAACTGCGTGTCACAACGAGATTGCGTACACTCGCCTCGACGGAGGCCGGCCCGTTGCCGGCGGGGAATCTAGGCACAAGTGACATCGGGCAAGCCCAGCTTCTTCACGGAACTGAAGCGCCGCAACGTGCTGCGCGCGGCGGTGCTGTATGCAGGCGCAGTCTGGGCACTATCGCAAGGTATTGCACAGCTTGGACCGCTGTTCAATGCACCCAATTGGGCGATGCGTGGGTTCGTAATCGTCTGCGCGATCGGCTTTCCGTTCTGGGTCGTGTTCGCGTGGTTCTACGAGTTCACCTCTCGCGGCATACAGCGTGAATCGGCAGTTGCCCAGGATGCCCTTAGCCGGCATTCGACCGCACGCAAGCTGGATTTCGCGATCATCGGGGTGATGGCGGTGGCCATCGTGCTGCTTGCATCTGGCTACTTCGTGCATCACAACGTGCCGGCTGCATCCCACGCGCCCGTAACTTCGGTGCCCCGAGCCACAGTTGTCGCTTCCGTAATGCCGGTTGCCGCGCACTTGATTCCCGCGAAATCCATTGCGGTGCTGCCGTTCGAAAACCTCTCCACCGACAAGGGCAATGCCTACTTCGCAGATGGCATGCAGGATTTGATCCTGACCAAGCTGGCCGACATCGGCGATCTGAAAGTCATCTCGCGCACTTCGACGATGCAGTACAGCAGCCACCCAGAGAACCTCAAGCAAATCGGGCAGCAACTCGGCGTCGCGACGATTCTGGAAGGCAGCGTGCAGAAGGCCGGCGATCAGGTGCTGATCGACGTGCAGTTGATCGATGCCAACACCGACGGCCACATCTGGGCACAGAGTTACCAGCGCACGCTGTACAACATCTTCGGCGTCGAGGGTGAGGTGGCGACCAAAGTCGCTAACGCTCTGAACGCCAAGCTGACGCCAATCGAAGCCACACGTGTGGCGAAAGTCCCGACCACCAACACTGCCGCGTACAACGCGTTCATGCAAGCCGAGTATTACGGCGATCTGGCACTCAGCCAGTTCTCGAAACCGGATATGCAGAAGGCTTTCGGTTACTACCACAGGGCAGTCACCGAGGACCCGACATTCGCTTTGGCATGGGCCGAGCTCGCCAGAAAACAGCTTGCGTACTTGCACTTTTGGGATCCGGACGATCCTGAATTGATTCACCAGGCGAAAGCGGCCATCGGCCATGCACTGGCCCTGCAACCAGATTTGGAGCAGGCACAACTGGCGAAAGGAGGGTACTTGTTGGAAGCCAAACAGGATTACGCAGGAGCGTTGCGTGCATATTCCGCTGCACATGCACTCAAACCGCAGGATTACGCACCGGATTTCTTCAGCGGCATTGTTCACGAGGACCTGCACCAATGGGACATGGCAATCGCCGATTTCCACAAGGCAAGCGAACTCAACCCGCGCCAAATTTCTCCGTTGACAGAGATGGCGCACGATTACGTCATGCAGCGCAGATACTCTGAAGCCGAGGCGGCTCTCCAGCATGCGCTGGCAATTGACCCTTCATCGGTGGGGGCTGTTCATGACCTCGCTAGTGTCTACGAAATCACAGGCAAACTTGACCAGATGCGGTCCGTACTTGAGACCGCGCCGGTCAACGTCAGGGCCAATTCATTTTATCCGGAGGCACTCGGTAATTACTTTTATTTGCAACGTGACTGGGCAGCGTCACGTACAGCGTATTTGAAAGCGCAATCAGCCTCATCGCAACCGCAATGGGACATCAAATGCGCGCTGGGGGATGTTGAGCGCCATGCCGGCGATGCAGCGAAGGCCAGACAGTACTATCAGCGCTGTGCGGCGCTATTGCCGGAGGCGATTCGCCAATCCGAGGCGCAGCCGGGCAATCTGGGCTTGGTGCTTGTCCATCTGGGCCGAGCCCAGGAGGGGTTGGCGATGGGCCGACGTGGTATCGCGAAATACGCGTCAGGACCGGATACTGGCGAATTACAAAAGGCCTATGCGCAATTGCTCATGGCACGGATACAGGCGCAGGCGGGTGACGCGGCAGGCGCCATCGGCTCGCTCGATCATGTGTTGTCCATGCCCATGACCGGAGCAAATATTTCAATGCCACTGCTCAAGCTTGACCCGGTATGGGACCCGATCCGCAAGGACCCGCAATTCCAATCGCTGTTGAAGAAATATGCGAAGAACAAACCTGTGGTGACGCCCACTGGCGCAACGTCCACTCAGACACCAACGGAGCCAAAATCTGGCAGGACGTCATGATCGCCTTGACGTGACGGGCAAGCTCCCGAGCTGCCGCCGCTGACGAATGACTGCTACGTGGCAATGCAATGCGGGTTGCGACTGGCAGTTCTGGGCCGGTCAGCGACCGTGTGGAAGAAAACCGGGGTCAGAGTCGACTTTTCACGATCAACCCCGTCTCCCCGGGCATCGGTCGAAAAGTCGACTCTGACCCCGGTTTTCGCTGCGGACAGTCCTGCGAACACCTGGACGTCATGCTGCAGGCGGCTATGGCTGGCCCCGGCGTGACTTGTCCGCAGTAACACCCAGTCCCGCAAACGCTGTAGGCTCAATTCACCGCCGCCCGCGCACGTGAAAGGAAATCTCCATGGCCGCAACGCTGCCGCAACCGGACCCGGAAGACACCCCGCTCTCGCCGTGGTGGATCCGTTCGATCTGGGCCGTGATGGTGTTCGGGCTCGCGGTCCTGATCGCGATCACGGTGCTGGGCTACAAGAAGGCCCCACCCATTCCCGGCAAGGTCGTCAATGCACAGGGCGCAACCTTGTTCACCGGTGACGAGATCAGTGCCGGGCAAGGGGTATTCCTCAAATACGGATTGATGGACAACGGCTCGATCTGGGGCCATGGCGCGTATCTCGGCCCGGATTTCGCCGCCGAAGCGCTGCACATAATGGGGCTCGACGCCGCCGAGGCGCTGGCGCAACAGCAATACGGCAAGTCGTTTGCGGATCTGGATGCCGTGCAACACGCGGCGATCCGGGGCGAAGTCGCGGTGGTGCTCAAGACCAACCGCTACGACCCCGCCACGGGCATGTTGTCGCTGACGCCGGCGGAGTCGCAAGCCTGGACGAACCAGATCGCGCACTGGACCGATTATTTCAAGGATCCGGCGGACAACGGCGGCCTCAAGCCCGGACTGATTTCCGACCCGACCGAGCTGCGTGAATTCACCGCCTTCGTGACTTGGGCGGCGTGGGCATCCGTAGCCAATCGGCCTGGCTATGCGTATTCCTACACCAACAACTTTCCCTACGATCCATTGGTGGGAAATACCGCGATTTCAGGCGCCTACTTGTGGAGCGCGCTGAGCCTGCTGGTGCTCTTGGCCGGCATCGCGGCGGTGCTTCTGATGTTCGGCAAGTTCGACTATCTCGGCTGGTTGTCGCGTGGTCACAGCCTGAAGCCGAACATCATGCCCGGTGAAGCCAGCCCCGGGCAGCGCGCACTGGTGAAGTTCTTCGTCATCGTCGCGGCGGTGTTCCTGTTCCAGACGCTGGTCGGCGCGGCCACCGCACACTACCGTGCCGATCCCGCGAGCTTCTACGGCATCCCGTTGGAGAAGTTTTTCCCCAGCAACCTGATGCGCACCTGGCACCTGCAGAGCGCGATCATGTGGATCGCGACCTCGTACGTCGCGGCGGCCTTGTTCCTGGGACGCAGCTTGCGCACGGATGAACCGCGCGGCCTGGCCGGTTGGGCACACTTCCTGTTCGCCGCTTTCCTTGCGGTGATCGTGGGCAGCCTGCTGGGCGAATGGGCGGGCATGTCCAACCTGCTCGGCGACTGGTGGTTCTGGCTCGGCAACCAGGGTTGGGAGTACCTCGAGCTGGGCCGCATCTGGCAGTATCTGCTGATCGTTGGCCTGCTGGTGTGGTTCGCGGTGCTGTACTGGGTCGCGCGGCCGAGCAAGGTTGAACGTCCCGGCGCGCGCCCGATCGCGCGGATGTTCCTGCTGGCGGCGGTCGCGATCCCGGTGTTTTACCTGCCCGCCATCTTCTTCGGCGCGCATACCAACTACACGATCGTCGAAACCTGGCGGTTCTGGATCATCCATCTGTGGGTGGAAGGCTTCTTCGAGTTCTTTGCCACCACGGTTGTGGCGTTGGTGCTGTACCAACTGGGGCTGGCGCGGCGCAATACCGCGCTGCGGGTGATCTATCTCGACGCGATCCTGTATTTCCTGGGTGGCCTGATCGGCACCGGCCACCACTGGTACTTCATCGGCCATACCCAATTCAACATGTCGATGTCGGCGATCTTTTCGGTACTCGAAGTCGTGCCGCTGACCTTGTTGACACTCGATGCATGGGACTTCGTGAAAACCACCAAGGGCGAGGTCGACGTCGACGGGAAGGTGCGTCGGGTTCCCCACAAGTGGACGTTCTATTTCCTGATGGCGGTCGGCTTCTGGAACTTCGTCGGCGCCGGCATGTTCGGCTTCCTGATCAACCTGCCGATCGTCAGCTACTACGAAGTCGGCACCCAGTTGACGCCCAACCATGGGCACGCCGCGATGATGGGCGTGTTCGGGATGCTGGCACTGGCGTTGATGGTGTTCGTGCTGCGCCAGACCGCCAGCGACAAGACCTGGCCGGGCATCGAGAAATACGTCAAGGTCGCGTTCTGGGGCACCAACATCGGACTGGCGCTGATGATCGTGATGAGCCTGTTCCCGAGCGGCGTGCTGCAGTTGTGGGACGTGATCGAGCACGGCTACTGGCACGCACGCAGCATCGCCTACGTCGGCACGCCGCGCTCGCACCTGATCGAGTGGCTGCGCCTGCCGGGCGACCTGGTGTTCATCCTCTTTGGCGCGATCCCGATGCTGATCGCCGCAGTCAAGGGTTGGCTGGGTGTGCGCGCAGCGGCCGCGCGCTGAGACGCCACCACCCTGATTGCCGTTGCATTGCGCCCCTCCGGCCGCGACCGCTAAGATCGGGCGGCGGGCGGCACCGCATCGGGCGCAGCGTGCGCCTCTAGGGGCTGGCGTGGCTAACTTCCACGTGTTCCGGGAACTGAAGCGCCGCAATGTGCTGCGCGCGGCGGTCTTGTATGCGGGCGCGGTGTGGGCACTGTCGCAGGGCATCGCGCAACTGGGGCCATCCTTCGGCGCACCGGACTGGGTCGTGCGTTGGTTCGTGATCGCGTGCGTGATCGGCTTTCCGTTTTTCATGGCGTTTGCATGGTTCTTCGAGTTCACGCCATCGGGCCTGAAGCGCGAGAGCGAGATCGATCCGGCTGATTCCATCGCGCATTCGACCGGCCGCAAGCTCGACTTCTGGATCATCGGCGTGCTGGTCGTGGCGGTGGCGCTGCTGGCTTCCGGTTACTTCGTGCATCGCAACGCACCGGCCCCGACGGCCGCCGCGCAGTCCATCCCCGTCAAGTCCATCGCGGTGTTGCCATTCGAGAATCTGTCCGCGGACAAGGACAACGCCTACTTCGCCGATGGCGTCCAGGACGAGATCCTGACGGGGCTGTCGAAGATCGGCGAGCTCAAGGTGATCTCGCGTACTTCGACCCAGCGTTATCAAAGCGCACCGGGAAACCTGCGCGAAATCGCCAGCCAACTCGGAGTCGCAAACATTCTCGAAGGTAGCGTGCAGAAAGTAGGCGATCGCGTGCGCATCAACGTGCAATTGATCGATGCTCGCAACGACAACCACATCTGGGCGCAGACCTACGACCGCAAGCTCGACGATGTGTTTGCCGTGGAAAGCGAGGTTGCACAAAAAATCGCCTCGTCATTGCAGGCGGCCATCACCAAGGATGAACGCTCGGCTTTGAACACCAAACCGACCGACAACCCGGAGGCTCACGCGGCTTACCTGAAAGGTTTGGCGCTATTGGGTCACTCAGACTTCGATCGCGACACCGTGCAACAGACCATCAGCGCATTCCAGGAAGCGGTAACGCTCGATCCAAATTTTGCCTTGGCATGGGCGCAGCTGGCCCAACAACATGTGTGGATGTACTGGGAAGGTTTCGATCCGACGCGCACACGGCTTGCCACCGCCAAAGCTGCGCTGGATCGCGCCGTAGCGCTGGCGCCCGATGTGCCACAAGTCGAGTTGGCGCGAGCCTGGTTTCTTTACTACGGCCGGGGCGATTTTGCCGCTGCGCTGGTGGCCTTTCGCAAGGCACAACTTGGTTTGCCGAACGATGCCCAGGCTTTGTCCGGTACAGGTCTTGTCGAACGTCGCCTCGGTGCGTTCACCGCTGCGGTGGCCGCCTTTGGGCGCGCGCGCAAGCTGAGCCCGAACGATGTTGGACTGGCCATCAGCCTTGCACAAACCCTGCTGGCACAACGGCACTTTGTGCAAGCGAGCGAAGTGATCGATGCCGGGCTGAGGTTGGATGCTGACGATCCGACGCTATTGCACTTGAAGTTGTCCGTGCTCTGGAGCATGGGTGATCTGGACGCGGCGGACCGGGCATTGGCAAGCATGCATTCGGGTGCACCGGGCATCCTCGCAGATCGTGGCCGACAAGCCTTGTATCGGCGCAACTATGCGTCGGCATCCGATCTGTTCCAGCGCGCCGCTGCCGGTGCCGGCGACTTCATGACGCCTGCCAGCTTCGGTGGCTACATTCCCGCCGCCATTGACTGGCAACTGCAACGGGCATTGAGTGAACAGGGTCGCGGGTCATCTGCGATCGCTGCCACGATTTATCGGCAGGTGCAGGCACAGACTCAAGCCGCACTCGCCGTGGAGCCGGACAATGTGCATGTCGAAGTCGCGGTGCGCCTGGCACTGGGCTTGGCTTGTGCGGGTTTGGACCAACGCGAGCAGGCTGTTGTCGAGGGCCGTCGGGGCGCGTCGCTGGTGCCGACATCTGCTGATGCATGGGAGGGTTCACGCTGGCAGCAATATCTGACCAGGATTTACGCGCTGAACGGCGATGCCGCGCATGCGTTGCCACTGATCGAACATCTGCTGAAGACACCAGGCGCAAATCCGCTAACCGTGGCGATGCTGCGAATCGACCCGACTTGGGATCCGATCCGCCACAACCCGGGTTTCCAGGCGCTGCTGAAGCAATACGCCGAGGACAAACCCGCCGTCAGCTATCCGGCCACCTCGCACTCGTCGTAGGAGCGGGCCATGCCCGCGGCCACAGATCCGATGCCGCCACAGACCGTTCGCAGGCATGCTGCACCCGTGCCGGTGTTTCGCGTTGGATGGGCCGGAGGTGGTGATTCGGTGCGAGGTTGGTCGCAGGCACGACCCGCTCCTACGGAAGCCACCGCCCGAACAACGTGCAGCTAACTCGTCGAGCCCGCGTTGTCACCGGGTGCAGCAATCAGGGTGCGGAACCGCTCGATCCCGTCATGGCGCGCGGCCACCAGCAGCTCGTCGCCCACCTGGAGGCGCGTGCCGCCATCGGGTACCACGTCGCCTTCGCCGCGAATGAGTCCCACGATGACCACCCCCATGGTTGCCAGCCCGAGGTTGCGCACTTCCTGCCCAACGACCGGCGACCCCGGCGCAAGGCCAAGGCTGTAGAGCTGCTCGCTGCGCCGGGTCAGCGGGATGCCCTCGCCGCGGGCCAGCGCGCTGTGCAGTTCGCTCGAGAGAATGTCCTGGTCAAGTCGCACTTCCTGGCGTCGCAACAATCCCGCAGCGGTCTCGTAGTAGGCCGCGCGATGCACCGGACTCTCCGCGGGCGTGGGTACCTGCGCCTCGTAGATGGTCGGGTATTTGGCGTGGCGCGTCAGCGCGATCTGAACGATGAACGCAAGCGCGACGGCGATCATGGTCGGCATGATGAGTTCGAAACCGCCGGTCATCTCGATCACCATCACCATCGAGGCAATCGGCACGCGTGCGCCGCCGGCGAACACGGCGGCCATGCCGACCACGGCAAACCACGACGAATCGAGGCCGAGGTGCAGCAGGTTGAGCGTTGCCGCAAACGCCGCGCCCAGCATGGTGCCGACGTACAGCGTGGGTCCGAACATGCCCGCCGAACCGCCGGAGCCGATGGTGAGCGACAGCGTCACGATCTTGCCGAGCGAGAACAACAGAAGCACCCAGGCCAGCAGTCCGGTTCCGCCCTGCAGTGCAAACTGCATGTAACCGTAGCCGCCGCCGATGACCTGCGGCAGTGCCATGCCGATCAGCCCCACGGCAAGCCCGCCGATCGCGGGCTTGAAGTAATCGGGGACTTTCAGCGCGCGGAAGGCATCGCGGGTGCGGTAGTACACGGCCGGCAGCAGCGCCCCGAGTCCGCCGGCGAGAATGCCAAGCAGTGCGAACCACACCAGATCCATTGGCTGCACGACATGTTGGCTTTCCGGCAGCAGGAACAACGGGGTGTAGCCCGAGAACGCGCCGGTAATCGCGTACGCGACGGCCGCGGAAACCAGGGTGTAAATGAGCGCATCGCCTTCGAAGGCGATGCGCGAATAAAGGATTTCCACCGCGAAGATCGCGGTGCCGAGCGGGCTCTTGAAAATGGCGGACAGGCCCGCGGCCATGCCTATCAGCATCACCAGCCGCCGCTCGTCGTCGGGCAGTTTGAACAGCGAGCCCACGATCGCGCCCACGCCCGAAGCGATCTGCGCCGTTGGCCCCTCGCGTCCACCCGATCCGCCGCTGCCGATGGTGATGGCGCTGGCGACGATCTTGACGAAGGGCGCGCGCGTGCGCATGCGTCCGTTGTTGCGGTGGAAGGCAAGCAACGTGGCGTCGGTGCCGTGGCCTTCGGTTTCAGGCGCGAGCCCGTAGATCAGCCCACCGGCGACGAGTCCGCCGAGCGTGGTGGCAACCGGCAGCCACCAGTACAAGTGGGTGAATGGCTTGGGCGGCACGCCCATGGCGTGCGCATCGGCCACGGTGATCGTGTGGTAGTGGCCGAGAAATGCCAGCACCCAGGTGTCGGTCAAGTGCAACAACAACAGGAACAGTTGTGCGCCCAACGCGCCAACCACGCCGAGCGCGAAACTGATCACGATCAGCCGCGTCGTGCGGTCCAATTTCATCAACCACACTGTGTTGTCTCCCCTTGCTGCGCGCCCAGACACAAGCGGGGATTGTAGCCGGTCCCCGCCACGCTCCAGGAGGTGCCGCAGTTCGCGCCACCGCTATCATCGGCACCAGAATGGCTGCCGCATGTCACACCGGGTCATGATCCGCCTGCGTACTCCTTCGCCGGATGCATTCCCCTTCGATTCCCGGGCGCTCGTCACGACGATTGCGTGGCTGCGGCCATGCAACGCGCTCGGCCAGGCGTTGGCGGTGGTGGTGGCGGTCGTCTGGCTGCGGATCACGGTACCCATCGCACCGCTCGCCGCCGGCATCGGCGCGCTGGTGCTGGCGACGCCCCTCGCGTTCTGGCGCTTGCGGCAACGCTGGCCCGTGGGCGAAGCCGAGGCCTTCTGCCACGTGGCCTTCGACATCCTGCTGCTGGGCTGGGCCCTGTACTTCACCGGCGGTGCCAGCAATCCGTTCATCACGCTGCTGCTGGTACCGACGGCGCTGGCCGCAGCAGCGTCGTCCGCGAAGGTCACCATCAGCGTGACCGCGTTGGCGGCGGCGGTGTACGGCGTGCTGATTTTCCGCTACATCCCGTTGCCCGACATGCCATTGCACGGCGACGGATTCCGCCTGCATCTGATCGGCATGACCATCAACTTCATGCTCGCGGTGTTGCTGCTGGCGGTGTTCGTGGGGCGCATGAGCGCATCCCTTAACCGGCAACGCGAAGCGACGCGGCAATTGCGCGAACGCGCCTTGCGGGACGAAGGCATCCTGGCGATCGCGACCCAGGCAGCCGTGGCGGCACATCGACTCAATACGCCGTTGTCCACGCTCCGGACCCTGCTCCCGGAACTCGGGCGCGGCCGCGAAGACGACGGCGCCCTCGGTGACGACCTCAAGGTCATGAGCGGTGAAGTGGAGCGTTGCCGCGACATCCTGCGCGAGATGATCGAATACGGCCGCGGCCAGCTCGCCGGAACCACGCAGCTCACCACCCTCGGTGTCTATCTGGACGGCTGCGTCGAGCGCTTCCGGGTGCTGCGTCCCGAAGCCCAGATCACCGCAAACGTCGCGTCGGCGCTGCGGGCGCAGCCGATCGAGGCACCAGCCGGACTTGCGCATGCGCTGCTCAACCTCATGCAGAATGCCTTCGATGCATCGCGGCGCCGTGGTTCGAGCGCCGTGATCGTGGCTGCGGATGCAGACGGCAAGCAGGTCGAATTCGTCATCGGCGATCACGGCGACGGTTTCCCCGAGGCGCGTACGCCCGGCCTGGCGGCATCCAGCAGCAAACCTGATGGACTCGGCATCGGCCTTGCGTTGGCGCGGGCGACGGTGGAGCGCATGCACGGCGAACTGTACACGTCCCATGACACTGACGGCACGCGCGTGCGGGTGTCGTTGCCACTGGCGGTGCATGGCAATGTTTGAACCTCGCCAACGCGCCGACCTGCTGCTGGCCGAGGACGACGGCGTGTTTGCTGGCGTGATGGCGCGTGCGCTGCATGCGCGCGGGTTCGAGGTCGGCATCGCCGAGGATGCCGAAAGTGCGTTGCGGATCACGCGCGCGATCCGTCCCCGCTATGCGGTGGTGGATCTGAAACTTGGCGAAGACAGCGGCCTCGCGCTGATCCCCCTGCTGCGCGCCGAAGTTCCGTCGATGCGGGTGCTGCTGCTGACCGGCTATGCCTCGATCGCGACGGCGGTCGAGGCAATCAGGCGCGGCGCACACGACTATCTGGCCAAACCCGTGGATGCGGACGCGGTCGTGCGCGCATTGCTCGACGACGATACCGGCGATGTCGATATGGATGAACTTCCCGAGACGCCACTGCCACTGCGCCGCCTTGAATGGGAGCACATCCAGCGCACCTTGCAGGAATGCGACGGCAACATTTCCGAAACCGCACGCCGGCTTCGCATGCACCGCCGCACGCTGCAGCGCAAACTCGCCAAGCATCCGGTGCGCGAGTGAAGCAAAGAGTCTGGGCGTCAGCTCGCGACCCGTTCCGGTCAGTCGCGATCATCCGCTTACGGGAAGTCAGTTATCGATGCTGAATTTAGCGGCGCGCGTAAGCGCCTGGCGCCGGAACGCGAGGCGCCAACTGCATGGTGAACCTCTCAGGCTGCCGGTACCGGAGTGGGTTGACGTCACGTTTTGCGCGGTTTTTCCGGCAACATTTCTTCAATCGGCTTTAACCACTTGGCCACCGCGGTCAGTTCGTCGACTTTCAACAGGCTGGACCTTTTGCGCAGGGTGGCCATTTCGCCTGTGAGTGTGTTGGTGGTCTCCGAACATTTGTTTGCATCGACGTCAGGAGTTGGCTGAAGCAGTTGCGCAGCAGCCACGCCGATGACGGCTTCCATCCACTTGATCTGTGTGGCCGCCTGCTCAGGGGTAACTTGGGGGGTCAGGTACACCACTCGAAGGTGTCTCAGGAATTCCTTGGCCGCGGCAAAGCGTTCTTCCACAGAAGGCTGGCCGGATGCTTGATCCTTGATGTCATCGCCGTCCCACAGGCATTTGCAGTTGGCCAAACTGCCGAAATCATCGCAGGCCGTCCCGAGCGGCAACATGTAAATGCGATCCATCGTGCACCACTCGGCGTTGCCAGTGGGCGTATCCGTGCGGCGGCTGGATCGGAACTGATTGCGGCAATGCACCCGGGTTCTTTCCAGCATTGAGCCCATGGTCCTGCCAACGTGCACAAATCGACGTTTCTCGCGGTTCGTTGGCCTGGGGACGAGCCAGATGTAGACCCCCGGCTTCCCGCACGCATTCAATTCTTTGAGCCAATCGGCGTATTTGATGCGTGGCAATCGTTTACACGGATCGCGGCTCAAGAGATCGTCTGCAATTCCATCGAACGGTGACGACTGGGGAAACCACCAGTTCCAACGCTTTCCGACCAGCGCATTGAGCCGCTCCAATCCGTCACGCTGCGGAAAAGTATGTGGAACCGGGTCAGTAGTGCCCAACCTCACTTCAGTCATTTCAAAGCCTCCCTTGTCGTCGATGCACTCGTATTCACAATGTCATGGCTGGCGATCACCCGCACTCCCGCCATCGTACAGCCTGGCTGAAGATGCGACGGTTTCGGCCATGGCTGTTCGCAGTGGCCGCGGGGACATCACCTCGACCTGATCACCGAAGGCCAGCAACCACCATCGAAGTTGTGAGGTGTCGTGCACGGTCGCTGCGATTCGCAGCCAGCCGCCTTGCTTGTCGTCGGTGATGACCTGGTCCTTGCTGAGTGGGGTCTCATGCAGGTGCGCCGCGGCGGGGGCTTCCATGCGCACCACCAATTTGATCGGGCCGTTGTCCATGAAGCCGAACACGCCGGAGCTCGCATATTTCTGCAGGTCAAACCCTGCCAGTGCGCGCGCGGGCGCATCGAGCGGCCTGGCCACCTCGACACGATGCAAGGCCAACATGCGAGGATCGTCGTAACCGCCTATCGTGCAAACGAGGTAACCGAGCACGCCGCGGTAAACCAGACCGAGTGGATGCAAAGTGTATTTGATAGCCTTGTCGGCGCGCGGTTTTCTGTAGCGCAGCTCGATTTGGCGATGTTCGGCCAATGCCGCGTGAATCACGGCAAGCGCCTTGTCGTTTACGCGGGGCGGTAGCAAGGGTTGCGTGGGCTGCACCACGGCGACGCATTGGTTCCACGCTCGTAACCCAGACTTGCCGAAAGCCGATCGCAAGGTGCTGTCCGCCTGCCGGAAGTAGGGTCCAAGCGGCTGCAACAGGTGGGCAGGCAACAGTGGCTCCATGTGGCTGTGCGCGAGGCTCAGCACAAGAGCCTGCAACGGCGACATGCCCGGCACCGAAAACTGCTTGGCATCCTTTTGCCAGCTCCAACCAAATGGCTTCGTGCGGTCATCGCAGACCAATGGAAAGTCCTCGGACAGTGCGATCAGGTCGCGTTCCACGGTGCGTTTGGTAACGTCGTACCTTTCCGCGCGCAAGCGCATAGCCAGCTCTGCGGCGGTAGTCTTCCCGGGGTAACGCGGGATAACCTGCAGCATCAACCATTGGCGTCTCAAGGTGTCCGGATGTGTGGCCATCGCACTCCTTCCTGCCGCGACTCTCACTTCCAGAAACTTTACCGGCGAAGCAGTGGCGCGGACAGCGCCAGACTTCATCGCACGAACCCGATGGGCGCATGGGCGCTGGGCTTGTAGCGGCACTCGTTTGAAAGCGCGGCCAGCAACGTTTCCAGATCCGGCTTGCCAGTCAAAAAACGCAACCTGCGCAGAACCGCAGCGGCATCGCCAGGCGTCAGGCCGTCGAGCTGTCGCGCGCGTTGTCTCCACGTTTCATCGCCAACGCAGGGATCGACGCCTAGCGCCACGCAGCACTTGCCGATTAGACGCAGCCGCTGGTCGATGCGCAACGGTCTGAACTCGACCTTGAAGTCGAAACGTCGCAGTGCAGCCGCGTCGAGGTCATCAAGACGGTTGGTCGTGCAAATGAAAATGCCATCGAAGGCTTCCATCTGCGTGAGCAATTCGTTGACCTGCGTGACTTCCCAGCTGCGTTGCGCGAGATCGCGGCCGCGCAGGAAGCTGTCGGCTTCGTCCAGCAACAGGATGCCGCCTTCAAGCTGTGCCTCGTCAAACATGCTGCGAATGTTCTTCTCGGTTCCACCCACCCACATCGACAACAGTGAAGATGCCTGATGTTGCAGCAAGGGTTTGTCGAGCTTTTCAGCGAGCGCCTTTCCGAACGCGGTCTTTCCGGTTCCCGGCAGGCCGTGCAGCAACATGCGCGCTCCGATTTGGCTGCAGGACATCGCTTTGGCCACTTCATCCAGCGCCGGCTCGGTATTCAACATACCGAGGTCATGCTCTAGCAGCGCGGTGGTGGCCGTTCCGGGTAGCGGCATGGCCCCGAGCGCCTTGAGGTAGTGGCGTGACAGAAGGTGAAAATTTCCTCGCACGGTTCGCAAATCGTTTTGCCGTCCTGACGCCGCGACTGTGGCCAATCGCGTAATCATGGCAGGCGACAATTCTCGCTTTTCGGCGTAGCGACGCAGTTCACGCTCGTTCAATACACCCACCGGCAGCGACGCTTTCAACAGATTGTGCCTGGCGCTCGATGGTAAGGGCGGAACCTGGACGACCAGGTCAAAGCGCCGCAGAAATGCCTCGTCCATCTGCTCAGTATGGTTGCTAATCCAGATGGTCGGCGTTGGATTGGTCTCAAGGCATTCGTTGACAGATGCCTTGGATGCCGTTTTCTCCAAATCACTCCACCCAACTGGGAACAGATCCTCTGCTTCGTCGACTAGCACCAGACCATACGCTGTGACGTCAACGAGACGTTGCAGTTGCGCAATTGCACGCATCCGATCGCGCGGAGTGTAAGACCCACGGAACGGTCCTCGATATGGTGATTCAGTACCCACCACATAGAGCGGTCGCTCCAGTGATTTGGCCAGGGACGCCGCAAGTTCCGACTTGCCTGTTCCCGGGGCTCCATGCAGGAGAACATTGACACCTGTGACGTGTCGCTCGACACATGACATGAGGTGGTCGCGGATCAAGGCGATTTCGCACGAGAGATGCGGATAAGCCGAAAGCGGTAGCCTCGATTCACGCGGCCGCGGGAAAATACCGGCGAACAGCTCATTGATTGCGCTGGACGGTATGGTCAGGGCATCGACCAACCCATCCAGCATTTGGATGCGGTCCTCAAGGTCTTGCTTCCCACCCCGTGACACGGTGATCAAACCTTTGCGAACGAGCGCACCCGATTCTGCTAGCGCGGCCCGAACGTCTCCTTCGGTTGCGCCAAAGATCGAAGCAAGCTTGCGAAAAAAAACAAAATCGGTGCACTTGCTGATAAACGAACTGACGAGCGAATCAAAGCCGGGGTGTAACCGAATTACAATACGGCACGCCAAAATGTCGAGTTCAAGGTCGGACAAGTCGAAGGCACGCTGCATATGATCCAGGTTGTTGAACAGCACGCAGTCGTCCAAAAGACCAACTAACGATCGCTTTCGGGCTCGCGCCGCCTCCCGTAGCCGCATCGCCATACTTTCGGGCCCCGGAAGAAGCTGCAAATCGAGGAAATCAATGACTTCGCGCCGTTCGGCGGTTGCATACTCTTCTGCAAGATGCTCGGCAGTGCCGCTGTCTTCATCGCCAAACATTAGAAGTCCCCAATGCACGGGGCGTATTCCCCACAATTTCTCGTTCGAAGTCGAGTTTGTCGGCTCGGTGGACATAGTTGAGCACTCCAATCTGGCGAACAGTCTGGCGCCCTACTGCGACGATCTGTGTCGCACGGATGCGTCATGAACACGTGGGAGACCGATGGCCGTGAGTGACCGCTCTCAGGCGACGCCAAGGTGGGCACGACCGTCCGCTCTGGGCCGTTACCGGCCATATCGCGGGGGCAAGCGCTGTGTACATCGGTGTCCTTCGAGATCACCCGCCAAGGCTGCGGATCCGTCGTCAGCGGACAAGGGCTGCGCCAAACTTTCGAAGAATGCAGACGGCATCTTCAAAGCATCACGTTCGCGCAAACCCATCCTGCCACGCCGAAGAAACTCGTTGCGCTGCCTACATTGTTGCTGCCGGCGTTGATCGCATACGCCACGACGTGCGGCGACACCGCGATCAGTGGTCGGCGAGCACCGCGCTGAGCGCGCCTGGACTGAGTCCGCGCTCGCCGCGCACATAGGCCACGCCTTCGGCGCGTACCACGACGGCTTCCAAAACGCCGGGAACCTGCCGCAGCCTGTCCTCCAGCCGCCGGGCTTCGGACTCATCGTGCACGCTCACGCGCAAGACCCGGCTGGAGACTTGCGCCGGCGGACGCATGAACAATGCGACCAGCCACCAGATGCCGGCAACGACGACGCAAAACGCTACCACGCCGTCCAGACCCAAGTGGCTGTCGATCCATCCACCCAGGGCACCGCCGACAAAAATTCCGAGGAACTGCGAGGACGAGTACACGCCCATCGCGGTGCCCTTGGCATCGGCCGGCGCGAGGCGCGACACCAACGATGGCAGGATCGACTCGAGCACGTTGAACGCGGTGAAGAACGCCAGCAGTCCCAGCACCATCAGGCCAAGATGCGCTTGTCCCCATGGAAACAGCAGCTGGGCCGCCGCGAGCAACGCAATCGACCCGAGGAACACCGGCTTCATGCGACCTCGCTCGGCCAGGATGACCAACGGCACCAGCAACACGATCGACACGACCAGCACTGGCAGGTACACCCACCACTGGTGATGCAAGGCGACGCCGGCGTGGGTGAGCACGAACGGTATCGTGAGGAAGCTGGCTGTCAGGATGGCGTGCTGGAAGAAAATGGAAAGATCGAGACGCTGCAGGTCACGGTTGGCGAGCACTCGCCGGAACAATGCCGGCACGGGCTCGGCATCGCGGTGGACGCTGCGCGCCGCGGGGCGCGGCACCAACACGTACAACACCACGATGCCCAATCCGGCCAACGCGGCCGTCAGCCAGAAAATGCCGCGCACGCCGATCCAGCCGTTGAGCACCGGTCCCAGCACCACCGCGATACCGAAGGCCAGGCCGATGGTCATGCCAATGACGGCCATGGCGCGGGTGCGATGTTCTTCGAGAGTCAGGTCCGCCGCCAACGCCAGCAGGGTCGAACCCACTGCGCCGGCGCCCTGCAGGACGCGCCCGAACATGATCCCGTAAATCGAAGTCGACAGCGCTGCAATCACACTGCCGATGGCGAACAGCACCAGGCCGGCCGCAATCACGCGCTTGCGACCGATGCGATCCGACAGGAAGCCGAACGGGATCTGCAACAGCGCCTGGGTAAGTCCGTACAACCCGAGTGCCAGCCCGATGGTCAAGGCGGTGGCGTCCGGCAGGTGCCGCGCCCAAGGCGCGAACACCGGGTAGATCATGAACAAGCCCAGCATGCGCAGGGCAAAGATGCCGGCAAGCGAGAATGCGGCGCGCCGCTCGCTGCCGGTCAGGGATTCGGTGGACACGTGATTTGCAGGTTCGAAAAAACGCAGCGCGAACCTTAGCACGCGCATCCGCCATCACCCGGCGCCGATGTCCGCCTGCAACGGCCATCCGGCTTGCGTTCGTCGCACGCTGCGACAATTTGACGCATTGCGCAGGCGGGCCCGACGGCCATACTTGGCGGAGTCGGATTCGCCAAGACCACCGATGGGATCCAGCGCCGTCTGCGCGAGCCGGACATCGGCGCCGCTGGCTGCGCGAAGTTGTGATCGACGCGCGCGTGCACGAACCGCATCACGAGATCTGCCTAGTGCTGAAGTTCAACAAAATCGCTTTGTCATTCCGGGGCTGCCCGCGCCGTTTGCGGGCAGAACCCGGAATCCAGGTTCCTGGTTCGTGGTCAAGAGCTGGATTCCGGGTTCCATCGCCGATACAGCCGGCGATGGCCCCGGAATGACGATACTTGAGTATTCCCGGCTCAATCCTGATGAATATCAGTGCCAAGCAGGACACGAAAAAGGACACACTCCAGAATGCAACCGCAGTGGATTCGAACGTCTGGGTGGCTGCCGCCGGTCGCGGCCATCGGCCTGCTGCTTTTCGGCACGGCATCGGCAAGCGCGCATGCCATCGCCGGGCAACGCTTGTTCCCCTCGACCCTCACCTTCGACGATCCCGGCATCGGCGCGGAATTGCCGCTGGTGTTCAGCCACATTCGCGCCGACGGCAGCAACGAGAACGATCTCGACTTTTCAGTGACCAAGCCGATCACGCCGAATTTTTCGTTGACCGCGGGCAGCGACTACCTCGGCGTCACCGGTGGCGGCATGCCGGCCACGCACGGCTGGGGCAATCTCGAACTCGGTGCGGTCTGGCAGGTTTATCGCAACGCCAGCAGTGAATCGATCGGCTCATTCGCGATCAATCGCAGTTTCGCGCACACCGGCAGCCGCGCGGTGCGCGATGACTTTTCGGCGTGGTCACCTGAGTTCCATTTCGGCCAGGGCTTTGGCAAACTCCATACTTCCTGGCTGCGGCCGTTTGCCGTGACCGGTTCGGTTTCCGTCGAGATTCCGGACGCACATGCCGAACCGCGCATGTTGAACTGGGGCCTGTCGCTGCAATACAGCATCCCGTACCTGCAGGACTTCGTGAAGTACGCCGGCATCAAGGCACCGTTCAACAAGATGGTCCCGATCATCGAGCTGCCGATGCAGACCTGCCTCGACCGCGGTTGCAACGGCCAGACCACGGGGTACATCGCGCCCGGCGTAATCTGGCTGGGTCACAGTTTCCAGTGGGGCGTCGAATTGCAGATTCCGGTGAACCACCGCACCGGCAATTCGGTCGGCATCATGTTCGGGTTCGACCTTTACCTGGACGACCTCGCACCGCACGGTTTCGGTGCGCCCCTTTTCCGCTGAGTCGAGACGCTGATGCGCACGTTCGCTTGCATGGCAATACTGGCGTTCGGGCTGGCCTGTGCCGGCCCTGCCGCAGCCCACACCTTCCCCGACAACTCTTCACCGCACGTCGGCGCCACCGTGTCGGCGTCGCCAAAGACCGTCAAGGTGTGGTTTGGCGGCGAAATCGAGCCAGTGTTTTCGACCCTGATCGTCAAGAACGCGGCCGGAAAGCAGGTCAGTGACGGCAAGGGCAAGGTTGCACCCGACAACCACAAGTTGCTGGAAGCTTCGTTGCCCACGCCGTTGCCACCCGGCAACTACGCGGTGTACTGGAGCGTGATCGCGCACGACGGACACCACACCGAAGGGCATTTCGCCTTCACGGTGAAGTAGAGGAAACCTTGAAGAACCTGACTTTTGATCGTCATCCCCGCGTAGGCGGGGATCCAGTTATTGCAAGCGCCTGAAATTCAAAGGCACTGGATTCCTGCCTTCGCAGGAATGACGGCTTTCCTCAGGTTATTCGAGGTCCCGTAGAGGAACTCCCACGCCACTTTCGATCGCCCTCAGCGCCTTCGACATCTGCACGCTGATCGCGGCGATCGGTGCGCTGGCGTGCCGGCTCGCCGTCGTACCATCGCGCAACACGATGATCGCGCGCAGCGTGACCCGCTTGCTCGGCATCAGCATCGCGCTGATGACGCTGGCGGCATTCGGCATCCTGCTGTCGCGCACGCTGGAACTGAACGGCGGCGCGTGGTCCACGCTGTTCGCCGACATGCGCGTGGCCGTTTTGGTGACGCACTTCGGACACATCTGGGTATGGCGGATTCCCGCCCTGGCGTCGTTGTGGCTGGCGTGGCTCTGGAGCCGCAGTCGTCCGGCGCAGGCGTGGACGGGCTGGTTGATGGGCCTCGCGCTGGCGGCCATTGCGCTGGCCCGCAGCAACACCGGTCATCCCGCCGATCATGGCGACTTCCTGATCCCGGTGTGGATCGACTGGTTGCATATCCTCGCGGCCGGCACGTGGGTGGGCAGTCTGTTCGGGATGACGCTCGCGGTGTTTCCGCATTTGTTGCGTCAAGGCGCGCACGCGCTCGCCGACACGGCGGCGGTGTTCCAGCGGCTATCCACGCTTTCCGGCATCGCCCTGGCGGTGCTGCTGGCCTGCGGCATCTACAACGTCACCCAGCAGCTTGGGCCCGTTTCCGCGCTGTGGACTTCGCGCTACGGCATCACCCTGGACATCAAGCTCGCGCTCGTATTGAGCATGATCCTGATCGGCGCACACAACCGTTACTGGAAGCTGCCGCGCTTGCGGGCATGCGCTGGACTTCCGGGAACGCGAGCGTGGTTGTCGGGATGGTTGCACAGGCATGACGACGCCCAAACCAGCGCCAGCGACGTGATGCGCTCGTGCGCACGCGCGGTGCTGCTTGAAGGCCTGCTCGGACTCGCCGCCATCGGCGCCACCGGTGTACTGATCCACCAGATGCCGCCCGCCGACGCAGCCCCCATGCACGCCATGCAGTCACCCGTGCAAAGCCCGTGACCAGCATGCATGCCGCGGATTGGACTGCGGCAGTTACGGCCGACTCCCGACAAGTGCCTCAACCATTATTCGTTCGCGCGGCGAAGCGCAGCACCAACCAGCCCGCCGCTCCTGCGATCAGCGAGGCGCCCAGGATGCCAATCTTCACTTCGTCCTGAAGCACGGGATGGTTGGCAAACGCCAGCGTGCCGATGAAAAGGCTCATCGTGAAGCCGATACCGCAAAGTGCAGCGATACCGAGCATCTGCACCCAATTCGCAGCTTCCGGCAGACGTGCGAAGCCCAGCTTGACGGCGAGCACGGCAACGCCGAAGACCCCGATGATCTTGCCGACGAGCAACCCGCCCGCGACACCCAATGTCAGGGGTGCGACCAGTTGGTGAACGCCGATGCCGGCGAACGACAAACCGGCATTGGCAAAACCGAAAATCGGGATGATCACTAAAGGCACCACGCGCTGCAATGCGTGTTCGGCCCGCAGCAGCGGTGAGTTGGATGTCCGATCACTGCTGGCGTCGGGCCCGGTGGCATCCAGCGGCAACGTCAGCGCCAATGCCACGCCCGCCAGCGTCGCATGCACGCCGGATTTCAGCACCAACACCCACAGGATCACGCCAAGCAACAGGTACGGCCACAGCACACGCACCTTGCAGCGATTCAAGACCACCAGCAGGGCCACCACGGCCAGCGCGCCGATCAGATACGGCACGGCCAACTCGCTGGTGTAGAAAACCGCGATGATCAGCACCGCGCCCAGGTCGTCGATGATGGCCAGTGCGGTCAGGAATATCTTCAGCGACACCGGTACGCGCTTGCCCAGCAACGACAGCACGCCCAGTGCGAATGCGATGTCCGTGGCGGTCGGGACGGCCCAGCCGCGCAACGTTTCGCTGTCGGCGTAATTGAATGCCACGAAGATCAAGGCCGGGACCAGCACCCCACCGAGCGCACAGACGCCCGGCAGTATCCGCTGCGGCCAAGACGCGAGTTCCCCGTCCAGCACTTCGCGCTTGATTTCGAGGCCCACCAACAGGAAGAACACGGCCATCAGGCCATCGTTGACCCAATGCTGGACGCTGAGCGGACCGGCGTGAAACTTCAGGATGTCGAAATACGCAGGTGCGAGTGGCGAGTTCGCGACCACCAGTGCCAGTGCGGCCACCGCCATCAGTATCAGCCCACCCGCGGCTTCGCTGTCCATGAAGTCGCGGATGCGCTGCAATGGCAGCCAGTCGATCAGTCGCACCATGGGTCACCTTGGATGGGGGAACACGATCCGCACGCCTGAAGCGGGCTGGCAGCCGATGACATTGCGCGCAGCCATCGGCGTATCGTCATGCTGGCTCGCCATCGTGCCGCCGCGCAGCGACAGGGTCAACACGTTCGCATCGCGCGCACATGATTCGTTGACGCGACGATGACTTGCAAGCGTCTTCTGCCAGATCAGCAAACGCCTTGGCGACGTAGCGAACGCAGACGATGATGGAAGTTCAAGCGGCTCACCCACGCCGCTGCGCGGCGCCAACTTGCGCACGCAGCAGCATGCCGCGGGTTTGTGTCTCAGTGATCGATCCGTTACGGTACCCGGCATACATTGAGGGTCGCACACCACTGCAGTTGTCTTGACGGATTGCTGTTTCCTTGCCTTGCCGGCCCTTGCGAGAGCTGTTTCTCGTCTCCCTGGGGTTGCTGAATGGCAAAGATCAAGATTGAACGGCTGACCAAGATTTTTGGCGCCCGTCCCAAGCGCGCGCTTGAACTGCTGGATGCGGGCAAGGACAACGCTGCAATTCGCGAAACCGGCCATGCCGTGGGCTGCGCCGACGTTTCGTTTGAAGTCGAAGCGGGCGAATTTCTGGTGGTCATGGGCCTGAGCGGCAGTGGCAAGTCCACTTTGATCCGCTGCCTGAACCTGCTCAACAAGCCGACCCGCGGGCACATTTTCATCGACGATCAGGACATCACGCGCTTCGACAAGGCGCAGTTGCTGAAGCTGCGCCAGCAGAAGATCAGCATGGTGTTCCAGCACTTTGCGTTGTTTCCGCACCGCACGGTGCTGGACAACGCGGCCTATGGCCTTGAAATCCAGGGCATGGCCGTTTCCGAGCGCCGCCGCCTCGCCCACGAGGCGCTGGAACTGGTGGGGCTCAAGGGCTGGGCGGAATCCTGGCCCGGGCAACTCAGCGGTGGCATGCAGCAGCGCGTCGGCCTTGCGCGCGCGCTGGCGGTCAAGCCGGAGATCCTGTTGATGGACGAAGCGTTCAGCGCACTCGATCCGCTGATCCGGCGCGACATGCAACACGAGATGGTGGCGCTGCAACAGCGCATGCAGAAAACCATCGTGTTCATCACCCATGATCTCGACGAGGCGCTGCAGGTCGGCGATCGCATCGTGCTGATGAAGGATGGCCGCGTGGTCCAGATCGGCACGCCGGAAGACATCCTCAAGAACCCGGCCAACGCCTACGTCGAACGTTTCATCGAGAACGTGGACATGTCGCGGGTGCTGACCGCGCGCTCGATCATGCGGCGCGCAAAAACGGTGGCATTCCCCAACGATGGTCCGCGTACCGCGTTGCACAAGATGCGCGATGACGACCTCAGCAGCTTGCTGGTGGTCAAGCGCGATTACACCTTGCTCGGCACCGTAAGCGTGGAGAGGGTCGACCAGGCGGTGCATGCCAATGCCCAATCGATCGAACCGTTGGTCGAGGAAACCCCGGTGGCCCACCCCGGCCAGACCTTGATGGAACTCTTCAACGTGCTGGCCGAATGGCGCTGGTCGGTGCCGGTTGTCGATGCAGACAACAAGGTGCTGGGTGTCGTGACGCGCGCCAGCGTGTTGTCGGCGCTGGCCGAGACACCGGATCAGGGTCGCGGCGATGCCAAGGCGCCTGACACTGACGCGTCGAGGAGTTGCGCGGCATGAATATTCCCCAGCTTCCGTTGCCCCACCTCATTGATGTCGGCCTCGACTGGCTGACGCAGAATTTCGCCTTCATCACCAAGGGCATCAGCCACGTCATCTCCGAGATCATCACCGGCATCATCACCGGCCTGCTATGGCTGCCGCCGTGGGCCTTGATCATCATCGTGGTGTTGCTGGCCTGGCGCGTGGCCGGCAAGCGCGTGGCCATCTTTACCGCCGCCGGTCTGTTGCTGCTGTGGGATCTCAGATTGTGGGAGTCCACCATCGAGACCTTCACCCTGGTGCTGATCTCGACCATCATCGCGATTGCCATCGGCCTGCCGCTCGGCATCTTCGCCGCGTTGAACAAGCGCACCTCCAAGGTGGTGATGCCGATTCTCGATTTCATGCAGACGATGCCGGCATTCGTCTATTTGATCCCGGCGATTCCGTTCTTCGGTTTGGGCTCAGTGTCGGCCAGCGTGGCGACCGTGATTTTCGCCACGCCGCCGACGATCCGCCTGACCGCGCTGGGCATTCGCCAGGTGCCGGCCGACCTGATCGAAGCCGCGGATGCCTTCGGCTCCACCCCGCGCCAGAAATTGTTCAAGGTGCAACTGCCAATGGCCGTGCCGACCATCATGGCGGGCATCAACCAGACCATCATGCTGGCGCTTTCGATGGTGGTGATCGCGGCCATGATCGGCGCCGGTGGACTGGGTGGCGAGGTGTGGCGCGCCATCCAGCGTCTGGAACCTGGCAACGGCTTCACCGCCGGCCTCGCCATCGTGATCCTGGCAATGATCCTCGATCGCATCACCCAGCGCATCGGCAGCCGGTCTCCCGTTGCCGCCAAGTAACCCGGGCATTTTCCCCAGCCACCCTTCGGAGGTAGTACCAATGTTCAACCGCAGTAAACACCGCAAGTTTCTGGGCGCAACGCTGGCGTTTGGCGCGCTTGCCCTGGCGGGCTGTTCGAGCGGCAACCATGACGCCAACTCGAACCCTGCCACGGCAAGCACGGCCGCGACGCCAGCCGCCACCGCACCACAACAGGGCGGCACCATCAAACTTGCCTACGTCGAGTGGTCAAGCTGCGTGGCTTCCACCGACATCGTCGCGGCGACGCTCGAGAGCAAGGGCTACAAGGTCAAGACCATTTCGGTCAGTGCCGCGGCCATGTTCGAGGCGGTGGCCCAGGGCGACGCCGACGCCATGGTGTGCGCCTGGTTGCCGACGACGCACGGCGCGTACTACGCCAAGACCCAGGATCAACTCGACAACCTCGGACCGAGCATGACCAAGGGCACACGCCTGGGCCTGGTGGTGCCGGACTACGTCACCATCAACTCGATCACCCAACTGCCGGCCCACGCCAAGCAATTCCAGGATCGCATCATCGGCATCGACCCCGGCGCCGGCATCATGAGCCTGACCCAGAAGGTCATCGAACACTACAAGCTGCCCGAGAAGCTGGTCAGCGGCAGTGGCGCCACCATGACCGCGGCCCTCAAGGACGCCATCGACAACCATCAATGGGTGGTGGTGACCGGTTGGTCGCCGCACTGGATGTGGGCGCGCTTCAAGCTGAAGTATCTGGATGATCCGGATGGCATCTACGGCGCACCGGATGACATCGACACCCTCGCGCGCAAGGGGCTGCAGCAGGACATGCCGGGCGCCTACGCAATCCTGGACAACTTCCAGTGGACGGCGGCCGACATGGAACAAGTCATGGCCGAGAACGAGAAGAACAACCAGCCGGAAGCCAATGCGAAGGCGTGGGTCAAGGATCACCCCACCACCGTTGCCGAGTGGACGGCCGGTTCCTGAGCAAGTATCGGCACCCGTGGGCGGGCGCATGAAAGCGCCCGCCCGCGATTCAAACACGAACCTGATTGGCGGCGAACGCATCCGGGCTTTTCCTCTCCACGCCGGAGGGTGAAGCGCCTGCCCCGGACTGGATCCGGGCGGCCGAGCGCGAATCAGCATGGTTCGCTGCATTGGCGTTCGCCTCTCCCGCCGCACGGCACAACGACGCTTCGCGGCGTATTCCGCCCACGGCGCGGTGGTCACCCGGGGTCGAAGCCAATCGACCAAGCAAATGGGGAAGTCTCATGAATTCAAAGCATCTTTCACTCTGCGTCGCGCTGTGCCTGGGCACGGCCTGCCTGCTGCCCGGTGTGGCAATGGCGGCCAGCCAGAACGACACCACCCAGTCAAAAGATGCTGCATTGGCCCAGAAGATGGCCGCGATGCAGCAGCAGATCACGGCGTTGCAGGATCAGCTCAACGCGTTGCGCGAGCAGCAGGCCGAACAGAGCCAAGCTGCCGCCGCGCAAAAACAGACCGCCAAGGACAACAGCAACAAGATCAGCAAGCTCGCCGAGACGCAGTCCGCCGAGAAGAAGAAGTCCGAGAACGGCATCAAGGTAAGCGGTGCGATGCGCTTCCAGTACAGCTACGAGGGTTACAACAAGGGCAACGAGCATCGCGTCGGTGATACCGATTTCGACATCTTCCGTCTGAACTTCAGCGGCAAGGTCGACAATATCGAGTTGCAGGCGGAGTGGCGCTGGTTCCAGTACATGAGTGCGATCAAGTACGCCTGGCTGGGCTACGACTTCAACAAGACCTCGCAGCTACAGTTGGGCATTACGCGCATTCCGTTCGGCAACCAGCCCTACGATTCGCACAGCTACTTCTTCAGCTCCAACTACTACCTGGGGCTTGAGGACACCTACAACGCCGGCATCGAGTACGTGTATGCCGGCGATCCATGGAACGTGCAGCTGGCGTTCTTCAAGAACGACGACATGGGCGGCATCGACGGTTACGTCAGCAACCGTGCCGACGGCTATTCCTACAAAGTGGTCGGCGCGCGCGCGCCCAACGAAGGCATCTACGCCGACCCGCAGGATCCGATCGCCACCGCCAATACACTTTCCGCCCGCGTGGCCTACACCCTGAAACCCACCAGCGACCTGAAGGTGGAACTGGGTGCATCCGGCCTGCGCGGCGACCTGGAAAACCCCACCACAACCGTTGGTCACTACGATGCCTACGCGCTGCACATGAATGCGTTTTACAAACGCTGGAACGTGCAGGCCCAGGCCGCGCACTACCAATATGCTGTCGGCGGCGCCACCCGCATGGCCGTCGGTGCTTACGCGTTCTACGACTCCATCCCCGCCAGCGCCGACACCTACACCTTCAACGTGAAATACCACCAGCCCGTGCAGTGGGGACCGGTACACGGATTGGATTTCTACAACGACTACTCGCTGGTCACCAACAAGTCGGGGAATCTGCCGAACACCTTCATGAACGTGCTGGGCGTGGGCGTATCGGCCGGCGATCTGTACACCTACTTCGATTTCCTGACCGCACGCAACCAGCCATTCGTCGGTGGCTCCATGGCCGGCGACGGCGAGGTCGAACACCGCTTCAACATCAACTTCGGGTTCTATTTCTGAGCGTGCCACAGCGCATCCGCGGCTTCGCACCCACGAAGCCGCGGATGCGGTGCGGCGGCAGCCAGTCCACCAACCGCACCATGGGTCACCCTGGATTGGG
>DASSNC010000035.1:0-7947 GCA_035688305.1 Rhodanobacteraceae bacterium | reverse complement strand
CGGACGATCGACGAAGCTCGCAGCGACGTGTTCGATTACATCGAGCGGTTCCACAATCCAAGGATGCAACAACGGCTGGACGCCGAGGATCAGAAGTTCTTAGCCTTAACCCAACTGTCCACGAAAAAGGGGTAGAACCCCACTGCGCACCTTGCGTGCCAGACGTCGCAGCGGTGGTTCCGGGCCACCACACAACGCGATCGCCGCAGCCTGCATGCCGATCTTGGCCTGCACTACTTTTTTCCACAGCCGCTTGCGCAGCGGCAGGCTGGCGCGCAGTTGCGCATCCATTCGCGCCGCCTGCCGATGATGGTTCTCCACCGGCCACAGCAGGCCGGCTGGACGATGGTTTGCGCCGCACAGGACGAATGGGGTACCACGCTCGGCCAGTGCCACCAGCAAGTTGTTGCTGTAGACCAGCCCGTGCGCGTTGCCGATCAAGGCGGCCACGTCGTCGATCTGCGTGCGCCCGATTTCCTCTCCCTTGTGGCTGACAACAAGGAAGCCGCGGTCCAGCGACAGGTAACGCCCGTCACCGGCTACTTCGATGATGCGGCCGATCACATCACTCCTTGAAACCGGGGTCGTTGACGTAGCCGAGGATGTTCACGCCCACCAGCCTGGTGCGCAGCGGCTTCAGCGCCGATGGCGATTTGAAGAAGTATTTAAGGCCGCTGTTCTTGTCGCGGGTGCGTGCATCCACGTTGGCCTCGCGCAGGTCAGCCATGGCAATCATGCCCACCGAAAACTTGGCGACGCGCATGTATCGGGTCTTGCCTTCACGCTCAATGGCTAGAACGTCGTCCTTGCAGATCCGCATGATCAGTGGCATTCCATTTTGCGCTTCAGTCGGCGACTCGTTGAAGCCTCGCTGGTTGGCTTCAAAGGAACTGATGACCTCGCCGTCCCAGCGCCCGTCGGGTTTGCGGAAGACTTCGTAGCAGTAGTTTCCGTCGCCCTTGACGTAGCGATAGGGCTTGCCGTTGCGGCGGTCGTGAATCGGGATCACGGAAAGCCGTTCTTCGCAGATCACGCGACGGATTCCGGTCCGCTCTGAATAATCTGCCAGTGCCGCCTTGATGTCCTTGGCACCGCTCAGGGGGCTCAGCACCCGGACGATCTCGCGACGCAGCGATTCACTCGCGATCGACTCCGCGTCGGCGGCGCTCTTGATGCTTTCGAGCGGCCGCCGCCGTCCCACCAGCGGGGTACCCCGTTTGTCCGGGCCTCCGCGCCACCCGTAGTTGGTGTCATTGTGCAAGGCCGCCTGCCTGCCGTGATCAGGCTTGTGCGAGACCACGATGGCGGCGAGGCGCGCGGCCAACTCCTCGCGGTATTCGGACCACGGCAGTGCAAGCCGTTCGAGCAATCTGTTTTCGCCGTGTGCCTCGGCTTGCTCCGCGGCGTGCGCCATGCGCTGGATCAGGCTGCGGCTGCATAGCCCGATCACCGCGGCATCCAATGCATGGTGGCGGTGGTCGTTGCGATTCTTTACGCCATCGCCGGACAGCAACTTGCTCAGGCCGTACTTGCCGCGGATCATTCCAGTCAGCTTGCCGCTGGACACCCACACTTCATTTTGCGGACACACATAAGTCAGGTATTGCTTGGCGGCGCGGCCGAGATAAGCCGTGTCGGTGAGGTGACGAGCCAGAAAGTCCTTGCCGTCGAGGAAAACCTCGAGTGCGTCCTCCCGGAACAGTTTGCGCTTGTGTTCAGGCAGCCTCGCGGCGCGTTCTTCGATCCCGGCCCAGCGCGCCGGGTCGTGTCCCCACGCAATGAATGGTGTGCGATTGCCCTTGTCGCGGTTGCTCTGGCGAGTGCACAGGATCTTGTTGCCGATCCCGTCGTGCAGGGTCTGCGAGAACGGCAGGATGTGGTCGACTTCCACCTCGTCGCTGAACAGCATCGTCTTGCTCAGGCGTTGGCCGCTATAGATGCAGTAGCGGTCCATGGCGTCGTCCTTGCCCAACTCTTCCCATAGCTGCAACTTCTGGCGGTTGGCTCGATTTACATGTACACCGAGTGCGCGCAATTCCTCGTCGTAGCGTTCGTTGCGCTCCTGGTTTTCCTTCTGGCGCGACGTGATCTCGCGGCGCTTCTCGCCCGACGCGCCGAACTCGCGGGTCAGTTCAATCACGATCTGATGCGGCGGGCCGTAACGCTTGATCAGCGCATTGACCAACTGACGCACTTGGTTGAGACCGATGTGGACCGTCGGGTTGGGGATTCGCCCGAATTTGCGTTCGTCTGCGTTTTGGGCGGTCGGCATCGGTGCGGTGTATCCCTGCAGCACTTCGCCGTAGTACGGCAGCCGCATGAAGATTTCACCGCTATGGAACTGTGAGTGACTGGCGTAACCGGCGCGTCGAACGGCTTCGTCGTAGGTCACGACATCGCGCTCCAGCTCGGGGACGATGCGGGACAGTGCCTTCAGGCTGAGGCTGCCGTAGTCGTCGGGCAGGTTGACGCCAGCGATGTTGCGGGCCTGCGCAACGGTCGGTCTCAGCGGCAGCGAACGCAGGGCGGTGGAGATGACTGCGCGTTCGGACGCATCAAAGATGCCCCTCAGGATTTCCGTTTCCGCGGCGGATTCTGCGGGCAGGGCCAGCAGCGCCGATTCCAGCGATTCCATCTGGTCCGCCTGAGCGACCAGCACGGCAAGTGCGTACTGTTGCGCTGGCTCAAGATCGTGCCATGCGTGCCCCAAGGCATCCGCAGCAGAGAATTGCGCGGCAACGGCGTCGCCCTTCAGACCCTTGCGCTTCTCGTCACGGCCGTAGTTGAACGCCTTCGCGTTCGGCAAGCCGGCGGATTTGGCCAGTTTGGCGAATGTGACCAGACCGGGCTCGGCGGAGAGCACAGCCAGCATCTGGTTGCGTTCGTTCAGCGTCAGCGGCCGATCACCGATGCCTTCGTTGACTCTCAAGTGGTTCAATTCCTGCAGCATCCGGAAACGCTGTTGAATCGGCGCGCACAACCGTGCCCGGTACTCGCCCGTTTCAAAGGGGCAGCGACCCGGCTCGACAGGTTTCAGCCGGCGCTGGAACAACATGATGTCTCGCAAAGTGTCGCGCGCAGCATCGGTGAGCAACTGGGGCTGGTGTGGCTGTTGCGCGGCCCACAATTTGTCGAATTCCTCTTCGACCATACCCCGCTGCAGGTAGAGCACGTAACCACCATCGCTGGTGCGGCGGGCACGCACCGGCGCACGTGCTGCGTGTTCACGGGCAAGATATTCACCGACGGTGCGGCAGTTGGCCGCATGAACGCGTTCGCGCAAGGCGGCGATGGCTTGCTTTACCTTGCCGGATTCATCGGCGGCTTCCTTGCTGCGCGCGTCCTTGCGACTGCTGCGAAAGCCACGCTTGCGGGCCAGGTGATACAAGGCGCGTCCGAGCTCGTGGGGCAACAAAGGTTGATCGAGACCACGGGCACGCAGGTCGTAGGGGTCGAAAGCTTGCAGCTGCTTGCGTTTGGTTTCGTCCGCCGGCATCAAGCCGAACTTCACCAAAGCCTGCATCAACTTGTGGCGCCGCTTCAGCACGCGGTCACGACGACGACGCGCCTGACGGGCAGCGCGCCGATCCGCAGCCCGCGACGCCAGAGTCTTGGGATCCCGCCCATCCGAAAAGATGCGCGAGCCCATACGAACAATCGTGTCCGGTTCGTCGTTGCCGTCCAGCCGGTACACGCACCAACCCAGCGAGTTCGCGCCCATGTCGAGCGCCAGACGATATTTGATCCTTGCCATGACTCCCCCTTGACGTTTCCTTGTTGCGAGCTTAGGCTCGCACACACTAGCAGATCAGGAAATGCGCTCTTTCCGCTAACAAGCTGATCAGCTCAAAGCTGAAAGATGCACCAGATCCGAAGGCCGGCCTTGTGTCGGCCTTTGTTTTTGCACGGCAATGCCTCGCCTCTGAGTGTCCCCGCCGTGCGTCGCATGGCTTGAGACCGGCAGCGTGTGGGTTGTAGTTGGGGGTGGCTGAGCGACGCGTGACGTCGGGTGATGTCAGCCTGCGTGCGCGTTGGCGAGGCGCTCCAGCGCGGCTTGCACGGCTGCGGTCGGCGCCGCCAGGTTCATGCGTTCAAAACCGGCGCCCTCCGGTCCGAACAGCGTGCCTTCGTCGAAAAACACCAGCGCCTGTTGCTCGTGAATGGCTTTCAGTTCGTCCGCGCTTTTGCCGAGTGCGCGGAAATCCAGCCACTGCAGGTAGGTGCCTTCCAGCTCGAACACGCCGACTGCGGGCATGCGTTCGGCCATGAACGCCTTGACGACGGTATGGTTGTGCTGGACCAGTTGCAGCAGGTCTTCCAGCCAGGGCTCGCAGCGCGTGTAGGCGAGCTCGCAGGCCTTGTAGCCGAGCGTGGTCAGGAAGAAAAATCCGGTGGCGCGCAGTTCCGCCACGAAGCGCGCGCGCAGCGCGGTGTCCTCGATCACGATGTTGCTGGTGGCCATGCCGGCGAGGTTGAAGGTTTTGCTGGGCGCGGTGCAGACGATGCTGCGCTTGGCGATGTCGGCACCGAGGGTGGCGACGACGGTGTGCCGGTGGCCTGGCAGCACGAGATCGAAATGGATCTCGTCGCTGATCAGGATCAAGTCGTTCGCCAGCACGATGTCGGCGAGCTCACGCAGTTCGTCCGGCGTCCACACCCGCCCGGTCGGATTGTGCGGACTGCAGAACAGCAGCAGCTTGTTGCGTGGATCGGCGGCGACGCTGCGCAAATGCTCGAAGTCGATTCGGTAGTGGCCGTCGCGCAGCACCAGCGGGTTGCGCACGACGCGGCGCCGGTTGTGTTCGATCGCGTGATAGAACGGATAGTAGGCCGGCGTCTGCACGATTACGCCATCGCCGGGTTCGGTCAGCGCACGAATGGCGAGGTGGAATGCGGGCACCACGCCCGGGCTTTGCACGATCCAATCCGGATTCACCGCCCAGCCGTGGCGACGCTGCATCCAGTCGACCACCGCCCGGGTGTACGCGGCGGTGGGCATGGTGTAACCAAGCACCGCGTCGTCGAGGAAGGCTTTCAGTCCTTCGGTAATCTCCGGCGCCATCGGCAGGTCGAGATCCGCCACGGAAAACGGCGGGATGCCCGCAGGTACCGCCGGGTTCGCCTGGTGCATCTCGTGCCACTTCACCGACCCGAGCGCGGTGCGGTCAACCAGGGTGGTGAAGTCGTGCTTCGGCATCGTGCATACCGTGTGATTGGGTGGATCTTGCGACGGGCGCCGGAGGCGCCGCGCACGCTTCCGTTTGCTAGTGCGTGGTTGCTGTCGACGTCGCGGCGGCCGGCGTGGGTGCAACGGGTGTTGCGGGCTGCTTCGCGACCGGTGTCGCATCACTTGCGCGCCAGTGCATGCGGCCGCTGGTGAATTCGTCGTAGGCGACCTGGTAGGACGCGATGGCCTGGTCAAGTTGGGCCGCGTCAACCTGCGCAACCGGCACCGTCGTGCCGTTCTCTGGATCGGCCTTCACCTGCATGGTCTGGCGCTTGGGCATCAGGATGGTCAGGCGATCGCCGTGGTAGTAGCCGAGGTTCGCGTAGGTCGACGGGAACGCGCGTGCCTTGCCCGCGGGCAGGTCGAGTACGTTGTAGCCGAAGAAGCGGCTGCGGTAATTGAAGTGCAGCAGCGCGAGCAGGGTCGGGGCAATGTCGATCTGCGAAGTGAGCTGGTGCACCACGCGCGGCTGGATGTGCGCGGGCGCATAGATCAGCAATGGAATGTGGTAGCGGTTGATCGGGATCCGTGCGATGCCGGCACTGTCGGCGTCGTGGTCGGCGGTGATCACGAACACGGTGTCCTTGAAATACGGCTTGGCCTGCATGCGCTTGATGAAATCGCCGATCGACCAGTCGGTGTACTTCACCGCGCCGTCGCGCTTGCCCTGCGGCATGTCCACCCGATCGGCCGGCCACGTGTAGGGCCGGTGGTTCGACGTGGTCATGATGTGCAGGAAAAAGGGCTTGCCTTCGGCATGGATCTTGTCCATCTGGCCCATCGCGAGGGTGTACAGGTCTTCGTCGGCCACGCCCCACACGTTGGCGCCGTGGATGGTGGCATCCTTGGGAATGTCGCGGCGGTCGATGTCGATGTAGCCGTTGCTGGCGAAGAACGCGTTCATGTTGTCGAACTCGCCGTAGCCGCCGTAGACGAATTCCGAGACGTAACCATGTTCGTTGAAGATGCGGCCGAGCGAGAACAGGTTGTCGTT
This sequence comes from Rhodanobacteraceae bacterium, assembly GCA_035688305.1. Taxonomy (GTDB): domain Bacteria; phylum Pseudomonadota; class Gammaproteobacteria; order Xanthomonadales; family Rhodanobacteraceae; genus 66-474. Next base: position 1,726 of record DASSNC010000035.1, on the reverse strand, counting down.
GTTCTTCTGGTGGATCAGCGAATTGCCGGGCGTCGGCGGCACCGACAAGGTCACTGCTTCAAGCCCGCGCACCGTGCGCGTGCCGTTCGCGTAGGTGTTGTCGAAGAACAGGCTCTCGTCCGCCAGTTTGTCGAGGAACGGCGTCAGGTCGTGCTTGTTGCCGAACTTGCCCATGTAGCCGGCCGACAAACTCTCCACCGTGATCAACACCACGTTGAGATCCTGCTCCTGGCCCGGGTTGTGGATGGCGCGCGTGAGGTCGTGCGGATCGTCGCTGACGAACGTCGCGGTCGGCGTCTGCATCGCCTTGCGCATGATCGCGTAAGCCTCGGCATCGGGCAGGGTCTTGTAGAACTGGTGGAAGTTCAGGTCTTCGTTGCGATACGCCGCGAAAAATTGGTAGATGCCGTTCCCCGCCAGCGAGTCCACGTAGGAATTCCCGGTGACGTCCTTGGTGCTGGCGCTGAGCGTGAAGGCCGTCGCCACCGTCACCAGCAGCCAGCCCACCGCCACCAGCGTGCGCTGGCCAAAGCGGCTGTCGTCATCGTGGGTGACGAGCTTGCGCCGGCCCAGCCACACGATGCCGATGGCCATGGCCGCCAGCAGCGTCATCCACCAACCCACCGGGTACGACTCCGTGATGTTGCCAATGACTTCGCTGGTGTAGACGAGGTAATCGACCGCGATGAAATTGAAGCGCGTGCTGAATTCGTTCCAGAAGGTCAGGTCGGCGGCGCTGGAAAACACCATCACGAACGCCAACACCAGGCACAGCAGGCGCAGGATCCATTGGCCGGCGCGCGATGAATACGTGAACGCCGCCAGCGGCAACACGAACATCCAGGGCAGCAGCAATGGCCAGGCGGTCTTGAAGTTGGCATCAAAGCGCCAGCGCAGCAAGCCGAAGCAGATCGCGAGCAGGGCGGTCATCGCCAGCGCGTACAACAGCCAGCGCAGCCAGCCCGCCAGCCGTCCCGGCTGAGAAGGCACCAGCCACAGGAACAGCACCAGCGGCCAGGCGAAGTAAACGAACGTGACAAGGTCGTAGCCGAGACCCACGCCGAACGCATACAGCCAGGTCAGCGGGTTGACGGGGACGCCGTGCCCCGCCATCAGCAGCAGCACCAGCCGCTCGACGAACGAGATGATGAGGAAGCTCACGCCCAACCAGAGCAGCGGGCGGAAGCGGCGGTACAGCGGGTGCGACGACGAGGATTCGATCATGGGCGTGCCGTGGGGTTGAAACAGAACCCGGCAACAGTAGCAGGGTGTTGAAAATCACCCTGCCGGGCAAGCCGGGCACGCACATGTGTCAGGACCGACGCGTTGAAAAAGAGCCGGACAGCACTTTTCCACCAACCTGCAAGTGGTGCACGAATGTCGGAAGCTTAGCGGGTTGCGGCGGCGTTTGATTCCGACGCGGTGGTGCGGCCGACCGGTGCGTCCGGCGGCTGCAAACTCGAAGCATTGCGCGCCTGCGGCAGCGCGGCGCGCTGGTCAGTGCTGTGCATCCAGTGTTCGTTGGCAGGTGCGTGCGTTGCCTGGATGGACTGTTGCCGCAGCCCGCAACGCACCCAGTGCGCGCTCTGCCGCATCCTCCGCGGTCAGGCTGCGCGTGTCGATGGCGCAATTCGAATCGCCATACGGACCCCATTCTTCCGTGTCCGTCCCCTTGAACAGGCCAACTGTCGGCACGCCCACGGCACTGCCGAGATGCATCACGCCG
>DASSNC010000033.1:0-42021 GCA_035688305.1 Rhodanobacteraceae bacterium | reverse complement strand
TCCTCCCGGCCAGAATCAGGACGCAGATTGCACTGGTCTGCCCCCGCCAGTCGTACCCGCCGATAGCAGGTAAAGTCCGTTCACCCACGGATGACCGGTATCCGCAAGAGCAGGTCCACACCCCGGGGACGTCATCGGGTTTCTCGAGCAGGCCGGGGCGGGGATGGCGGTCACCGAGCTGGACCGGCAGCACGGCTCCAGCGTCGCGACCTCCTGCAAATGCCGGGCGAAGTACGAGCGTGTACAGGCCGCCGACGCGCAGCGCCTGCTATAGCTGGCGGAATGGCCGCGGCATCCAACGCGTCGAACGGGTCGCATCTCGACATCAACGCCCGTTCGGAGGCGGCCAACGTGGGTCGGCAGGTTGGCGCAGTCGCCAGATCCATTCGGCATGGCGGCAGGCATCTTGCTCGGCCGTTGGCGGCGCGCGTCTCCACGGCCGGATGACGCGAAGGTAAAGCGGACTGCGGATCAGCGGCTCGCCTTGCCGACGGCTGCAAAGGCACGCCGGAAGAAATCCACCGTCGCCCGTCGCGACTTGTCTGCCGCGTCCGGATCACCTGCCATTGTCACTTCGCCACCCTGTCCGAGATGCGAATGCGGATCGGTCACGACTTGCGTCGGCTCCAGGCGGTCAAAGCCATGCATCGCTCCCGGATAGGTCGTCACCGTGATATGGCTTTGTGCTTCCCTTGGCAGGCTGCGCAGCAGAATCTCGCAGCTATCGGGCTTGTCGTAAGCGTCGCACTCCCCCGTCTGGATGAAGATCGGCGACCCCGTCAGATCCGTGAATTCGTGGCCAGGAACCCTGTTGTAGGTCCAACACACCGGATAGAAAGGCGCGTGGGCTGCGAAACGCAGTGGATTGGCGTCCAGATATTGCTCGTTGTAGGGGCGTGTGGCTGTCAGCATCGAAACCACGCCGCCCCAGGAGAAACCCATGATGCCGATGCGCTGCGGGTCGATGCCCGGACACGACGCGAGATACAACAGCGCGCCGAATGCGTCCGGAAGCGTCTCCACGACGGTTTGGGGCCGTCCGCTGGAGCCGACGCCGCCGTGCAGACTGCGCGGTGACCACATATCCACTTCCAGCGTCGCGATGCCGGCGTCGTTGAGCGCTTCGGCGTGGTAGGCACCACGACTGTCCAGTCCGGCGGTGCCGTGCACGATCACGACTGCGGGAGCGTCATTTGCGCCCGCGGGAATGCGCAGTTGCGCGGGTATCGTCAGGGACGACTCACGCGCCGCATTCGGAAAGGTCACGTAATTCACGTGCGGTCGTGGATGTTGGTTGGTCTCGGCCATGTCTACTCCCTCGGATCGGCGGTGACTGTAGCGACAAGTTGATCCGGTCGGCACCTGTCGATTTCGACAGTTATGGATGCAAATGCCCTTGGCTATGATCGGAGCTGAACGTTCTGGAGGGGCCCATGAACACGAAACTCAGCGCACTCGCGGCGGCAGTCGTGGCTGCCTTGGCCATGTCGGCCGTGCATGCACAGACCATCGGCGACACCGACGCTCCGACGGCCACCCGGCAGGGCACGGTGCAATCCAGCCAGCCACAGCCGAAGACAGAGGCACAGGGGCAACCGCAAACGCTGGGCACGATCGTGGTGACGTCCACCAAGCGCGCGCAATTGATGCAGGACGTGCCGGCTGCCATCAACGTGGTGACGGCCAAGGACGTCCAGACGGCCGGGCTGACCACAGCAGCAGACCTGCAGATGCTGGTGCCAGGCATCACGATGGTTCCAATCACGGGGCCCGCGACATCGAACGTCGTGATCCGGGGCCTGTCGACGACCATCGGCGAGCCCAACGTGGGATTCTTCGTCGATGGCGTATACATTCCCGATCGCAGTGCGGCCAATTTCCTGCTGGCCGACAACATTGCCCGCGTGGAGGTTGCATTGGGGCCACAGTACGCCCTGTACGGCCAGAACACCTTTGGCGGCGCGGTGAACTTCATCACCAAGCGACCCGGCAACAAGCAGGAAGGATCGGTGAGCGCGGGAATCGGCAGCCACGGCAGCAACAACGAGAACGTTGTGCTCTCGGGCCCCGTTTCCGATGGCTCGATGTTCCATTACCGCACCGGAGCGGCGCGGCACGAATTCGGCGGTTTCTACCGCAACGACCTCACCGGCGATGACCTCGACGGGACGAAGGCATACAACGGATTCCTGACCCTGGACGGCGTGTTCGGCGACCGCCTGGATGCACAATTCAACCTCATCTACGACGGCGAGCGAAGGCGGAACTACGCGGAGCAGTTCGTCTCCAACAACGGCGATTTTTCCCCGGCGTTCAATGATTACCAGACCTACGTCGGGAATCTCCCCTCACTCACGTCCGGCTTCGGGGTCACGCCGGGCCGGATCGACCGCGACAGCCTCATGTCTTCGCTGAACCTGAACTACGCGATGGACTGGGCCACCCTGACTTCGGTCACCTCGTACAACCATCTCGAGATCGACCAATATTACGACTCGGACTACACGGCCGCTCCCGTCCAGATGGCAGGAACCCGTGGCCCGCAGAGCTCAGTGAGCGAGGATCTTCGCCTGACGTCCCCGGGCAATGACCGGTTCGAGTGGCTGTTCGGGTTTTACTACTACCACTTCACCAATCATCACGTGGACAGCACCAACTGGGTGGGCCCGGCGGCGCCACTCGGCGGCCTGGTCAGCGACAATCAGGAGCGCACACGCAGCGCTGCCGTGTACGGTTCCGCCACCTGGCACATCACGCCCAAGTGGGATTTCGAATTCGTGATGCGCTACACCCGTGAAACCAAGTCGATCAGTGTCGAGACGACAGCCCTCCCGAACGCGACGACCGTACCGTTCGATGATTCGCGCACATTCACGCCGTTCACCCCGGGGGTCTACCTGACCTGGAAGCCAAGCTCCGACGTTCGGGTGTACGCCAGCGCCATCAAGGCGATCAAGGTCGGGGGCTTCAACACCTTCACGACGAGCGGTGCGATCGCGCCGGACGAGCGGTCGTACAGCCCGGAACGAACGATGAATTACGAGCTGGGTACCAAGATCGCGATGCTCGACGGCCGAATGTTCCTGGACATGGACGTGTACCGGATCAACTGGAGCGACATGATTGTCCGCACGATCGGATCGCAAGGGGCCCTGTTGAACACCAATGCCGGCCGGTCGCATTCGGAAGGCGCCGAGGCCAACCTGCAATTCGATCCCAACCGGAACTGGTCATTTCGCGCTGGCGCGGCGTACAACCATGCAGTGTACGACGAGTACATTTTCCCGATCCTCGGGCTCGTCGGGCTCAACCCGGACCTTGCCGGCACGCAACTCCAGTACGCGCCGCGTCTTTCCGCAAGCCTGAGCGTGCTCTACACCACGCAGCTCGGCAACGCCTGGACCTGGACGACCCGCCTCGACGGCCGCTATCGGAGCAGCATGGTCGCTGTGCAATATGCGACCGCGCTGGTCCCGGGTGTCACATTGTTCAACCTCCACACCAGTTTCGAGAATGGGCCGTGGCGAGTCGGCGTCTGGGTTGACAATCTGTTCAACCGAAAGGAGGCGCCCGGCGCCGTATTCACCAGCGATCCGGCTACCACCTTCGAGTTCGCGACCGGCCAGCGCCCCGGCATGCAATTGTTCCAGGGCCTGGTCAACGCACCCGTGCTGCGGACTTGTGGCGTCGATGTCCGCTACAGCTTCTAGCGGAGGCACAGGCCATGGCCGAGGAAATCTTGACGTGTCCGCGACGTACGCCGAGTCCAACTCAGCCGAACGCCTAGACGATCCGGCGCTGGGTCCATGGCGGCTGGCCGGTTACGGCAGCGGCAGCATGGTGCTGGCGGCCTATTACCTGGTCAGCGCGGGTTTTCTGTTGTACGCGACCGCGATCCTGCGCGTGCCGCCGGACGTGGCGGGAGCGATCCTGGCTGCATCCACGCTGTGGGATGCCTTGACCGATTTGCCGCTGGGCTGGATGTCCGATCGCACGTCCTCGCAGCGGTTGGGACGCCGTCACCCTTTCCTCATCATCGGCGGCATCGCGGTGGCCGCGCTGACGGTGCTGCTGTGGTCGGTTCCGCAAGGCCTGGACCTCTGGGCGAAGGTTGCCTGGCTCACCCTGGCGCTGCTTGGCCTCAAAACTGCCATCAGCGCTTTCGTGGTCCCACACATCGCCATGGGCGGCGATCTCGTCAAGAGCTACGATGGCCGCACGGTGACACAAAGTTATCGCGGCGCGTTCCAGGTGGTCGGGATGATGCTCGCCTTCATCGGAAGCAGCGCGTGGTTTTTTCGCCCGACGGCCGGGTTTCCGCAGGGTCAATTGAATCCGGGCGTCTATGGGCCCATGGGTTGGACCTGCGCGGTCCTCGTGCTTGGCGTCACCCTGATCACGGTGGTCAGTACCTGGCGCTTCATTCCGCGGATGCGGGCGACCCACAATGTGCCCCGGATGGACCTGCGGACGATCTGGGGTGTGCTGCGTGACCGCAATCTGCGCGCCCTCGTACTGATGATCTTCGTGACCGAGGCGGGGGTGCAGCTGACGGTCGCGCTGGGCTTCCACGTCAACACCTACACCTATGGGCTGTCGGGGCCGCAGATGGCCGTGCTCGCCGCGGCGCTGTTGGTTTCTGCAATCGTGTCGCAGCCGCTGTGGGTGAAGGTAAGTCGGCGCTTCGAAAAGAAGTCGGCCTTGTATGCCGCCATCGCGCTGGCATTTGTAGGCATGGTCGGCGCTCCGATCACCCATGTTGCGTGGCACTGGTTTCCGCTCGAGCCGTCGGGCCATTTGGTGGCTACCCTGCTGCCGTTCCAGATTCTCGCCGGTATCGGCAACGGCGCCTTCTGGTCCTTGCCCTACGCGATGGTGACCGATTGCGCGCAGGCACACGAACACAGGACAGGGAGCAATCTCGCGGGCAGCTACACCGGGCTGTACATCTTCGCCTACAAGTTGGGCGGAAGCCTGAGCATTGCCGCGAGCGGAACGCTGCTGGGTTTCATCGGCTACCAGGTGAATTCGCAGGTACAGACGGCGTCGACGCGCTACGAGCTGGCGGTATATCCAGCGTTATTGATGATGCTCATGTTGCCGCTGATGCTCTGGCTCTTGCACAACTACCGCCTCAGGCGTGCCGATTTCAGGTGAGATGCCGACGTACCGCCGACCCAAGCCGCGGCAGCCGATCCTCCCGTCGATCGGTCCATGGCGTCTGCGATCGGCGCTTCATGCCCTCGGGCGAAATGCGCGGCAGCATCGCGGCCTGTTCCGCGCGCGTGCGATGCCCTCGCCGCAGTCACCGGGAAGCCGGCATGAGCGATCGCTGGCGATCACCCATGGCCATGCTGATATAGTGCCGCGGAATCGACGATTGCGACCAGCGAAGTCGCGAAGCGTCGATAGGGAACGAAGCCCATGGTGCAGATGGCCGCCGCAACCGGAACGATCAACGACCTGTGCGCGAGCGATCGCGCACAATTGTTCGAGTGCAGCGAAAACCTGCTGTCGGTCACCAGCCAAGAGGGCCTGACGGACTGCCTGGGCAACCTTCAGGCGTGGCTCGACGTACGTGAGATCATGGTTGCCGCTGGTTCGATCAGCACCCTGGAGCGAACCCGCGTGATGGGCGCGGGCTATGACCTGGAGTGGATGGACCTGTATTTCCGCGAACGGTTTGCACTGGTCGATCCTATCGTTTGCGGCATCCTCAAGGGTCGTCGTTTTCTGAATCGTGCGAATGCAGCGGCCGGTGCGCGCGCCGCAAGCCTGAATCCGGGCGGCCCGACACTCGAACGCTTCCTGGAGGCCGCACGCGACCATGGCCGACTAGGCTGCGGCTTCGCCAGCGGTGTCGTGTTGAACGGCAGTATCGCCTTGTGCTCGGTGGTCACCGGCCCCGGAAAGGGCGGTGAGCGCGCCCCGCTGATACTGTGCGCGTTGCGTCCCCTGCTGTTCCAGGCCCTGATGAGGGTGCTGCTGCCAGGCCCGGTATTGCCTCACCTGAGTCCCCGCGAGCGCGCAATCCTCGAGTGCCTGGCCAGCGGCTACGATGACCCCCAGATTGCCGACGCCCAGTCGATTTCGGTGTCGACGGTCCGCTTCCACCTTGGCAATGTGTTCGAGAAGCTCGGCGCCCGCAATCGCTGCCATGCGGTAGCGCTGGGTTTCCAGTCCGGGCTCCTGCAGCGCTGACCCGCTTTGCCGAGCCGCAGGATTGCCCGACCGCGTCCTGCGCGGTGCGGCGCGGCGTTCCCGCCCGGATTGATCGAGGCCGCCCGGAACGAGCGGGCACGGGCCGTCACCGTGCAATTCGCGCAAGCCGGTGTCACCGAGATCGACAACCAGCCCGCTGTCGACCCGGGCTTGGCCGCAAAACGGACTGGAGGCGATTGCGGACGCACAGTTGCATACCGGACCGGAACGTCGGGTTGCGTCCGTTCACGCGCTCCGAAGGAGCCGGGGGTTCGAAATCACGCCGGGCGCGCAGTTTCCCGCTACCGCACCACCGCGCGGTCGCGCGCGTCGGTATCCCAGGCGGGCGCGTCGCGGATCGCGGGCAGCACGTCTTCGGGTTCGGCGGCGATGGACCACATCGCGGCGTGCTCCGGGTTCATGAAGCGCTGCTCGATCACCTGGTGAAGGAAGGCGTCGAGTGGCCGCCAGTAACCCAGCGTGTCGAGCAGGATGATCGGGTTGAAGTAGAGCCCGAGCCGCTTCAGCGTGATCGCCTCGAACAGTTCTTCCAGGGTGCCGCAGCCGCCGGGCAGCGCAACCACCGCATCGGAACCCGTGAGCAGGCGATGCTTGCGTTCGCGCATGTCCTCGACGACCTGCATGTTGCCGATGCCGGGATGCTGCCATTCGAGATCGGCCATGAAGCGCGGGATCACGCCGATCACTTCGCCGTCTCTGGACAGCGCGCCGTCGGCGACCGCGCCCATCGAGCCGGTCGAACCGCCGCCGTACACGACCTGGTGTCCGCCTTCGGCGAGCAGTTCACCGAGCCGGAACGCGGCCGCGCGAAATCGCGGATCCGCCTGGTTGCTGGAGGCACAGTAGACGCAGATACGCATGGATGTGGGGGATCAGGATGTGTGCCGGTTGTAGCCCGGATGAAGTGCAGAGGAATCCGGGGCTTCGCGGGGCGGCCTTCCCGGATTCCGCCTGCGGCTGCATCCGGGCGGCGCGCCTTCCCTTGTCCTTCCGGACGTGCCCGCGCAGCGGGTTCTGCGCTGCGCGCAGCCCCGGAATGACGGCAACGTTTATGCTGTTCCCGGCTCCCGGTTATTACCGCTTCATCGCGTTGAAGAACTCGTCGTTGGTCTTGGTGTTCTTCATCTTGTCGAGCATGAATTCCATCGCGGCCAGCTCGTCCATCGGGTGCAGGAGCTTGCGGAGGATCCAGATCTTCTGCAGCATGTCCGGCGGGATCAGCAGCTCTTCACGGCGGGTGCCGGAGCGGTTGATGTTGATGGACGGGTACACGCGCTTCTCGGAGATGCGCCGGTCAAGGTGCACTTCCATGTTGCCGGTGCCCTTGAATTCCTCGTAGATCACCTCGTCCATCTTGGAGCCGGTGTCGATCAGCGCGGTCGCGAGGATGGTGAGCGAGCCGCCTTCCTCGACGTTGCGCGCGGCGCCGAAGAAACGCTTCGGACGCTGCAGCGCATTGGCGTCGACGCCGCCGGTCAACACCTTGCCGGATGACGGCACCACGGTGTTGTAGGCGCGCGCGAGACGCGTGATGGAGTCGAGCAGGATGACGACGTCCTTCTTGTGCTCGACCAGGCGCTTGGCGCGCTCGATCACCATTTCGGCGACCTGCACGTGGCGCACCGCGGGCTCGTCGAAGGTGGAGGACACGACTTCCGCCTTGACGCTGCGCTGCATCTCGGTGACTTCTTCCGGACGCTCGTCGATCAGCAGGATGATCAGGTGCACGTCGGGGTGGTTGTGCACGATCGCCTGCGCGACATTCTGCAGCATCATGGTCTTGCCGGCCTTGGGCTGGCTGACGATGAGGCCGCGCTGGCCCTTGCCGACCGGCGCGACCAGATCGAGGATGCGTCCGGTGATGTCTTCGGACGAACCGTTGCCGCGTTCGAGATGGAACGCCTTGCGCGGGAACAGCGGGGTAAGGTTTTCGAACAGCAGCTTGTTCTTCGACGCCTCCGGCGAATCGCCGTTGATGTCGTCGACCTTCAATAGTGCGAAGTAGCGTTCGCCTTCCTTCGGATGCCGCACGCGGCCTGTGAGGTAGTCGCCAGTGCGCAGGTTGAAGCGGCGGATTTGCGACGGGGACACGTAGATGTCGTCGGGGCCGGCGAGGTAGGACTCATCGTGCGAGCGCAGGAAGCCGAAGCCATCCGGCAGGATTTCCAGCACGCCCTCGGCCCAGATGCTGCCGCCGGCCTTGGCGTGCGCGCGCAGGATGTTGAAGATCACGTCCTGCTTGCGGGCGCGGGCGACGCCTTCCTGGATGCCGAGTTCCTCGGCCACCTGCAGCAGCTTGACCGAGTTCTTGCGCTTGAGCTCGGTGAGATTGATCAGGTTGTTGGGATCGCCGGCATCGCCTTCGTCGCCGGAAATGTCGGCGGGCAGGCCATTGGGATTGGCGCCTTGGCCGTTGCCGCCGCGGGTGTGGCGACCACGCCGCCGGCGACCGCGTTCGGGCCGGTTGCCACGTTGCTGGCCATCGCCACCATCGTTGCCGGGGGCGGGGGTGCCAGTTTCTGGAGCAGGGGCGGACGCGCGGGCGTCGTCGCCCTGTACGGAGTTTTCAGTATCGGACACGGGTAAGCCTCATCGGCGCTCGAAGCGCGGGAGGAAAGAAACGGAGAAGAGGGCCGGGCGAATGCACCACCGGCCGGAATTCAATCTAGCAGCGTGCAAGGCCCCGCCGCAAGTAGGCAATCCGAGCGGGTTCAGGTTCCTGGCCTGCAGGGCAGGGCGCGCAATCCTAAGGCAAGGTTCGACTGTGCCGATTCCGTTCGTGGTGCCTCTGCCGACCGACGAACGGAATCAAAGCATTCCGGGGTTGTCCCGAGCGTGCCCAGGGACAACGAAAAGCGACCGGATCCGAACCGGACCGGCGACAGTTCAGATGGCTTTCTCGATCATCTGCGTGAGCTGACCCTTCCCGACCGCACCGATCTGGGTGGCTTCGACCTTGCCGCCCTTGAACACCATCAGCGTGGGGATGCCACGGATGCCATAGCTCATCGGCGTCTTCTGGTTCTCGTCGATGTTGATTTTCACGACTTTCAGACGCCCGGCATATTCCTTGGCGATGTCGTCGAGCATCGGCGCGATCGACTTGCACGGGCCGCACCATTCGGCCCAGAAGTCCAGCAGCACGGGGGTGTCGGACTTCAAGACCTCGGTGTCGAAATCGGCGTCTTTGACGTGGGTGATGTTTTCGCTCATGGGTGGCCCTGCAAAAGATTGACAGATGGATCAGGTGGGGACAGGCGCCGTCATTGCAAGCGTGGCAAGGCGGCATCCTGCTACAATCTTCCGGATTGTACAGGCACGGCGCAGCAATCTCGCCGCTGCATCCTGCGTTCCACGCATCCAGCGTGGTACTCATCGCAACCCGCCGCGCGGTTCAAGCGCGCCCTAGATTTTCCGCGGTCCGCACGGATCGCCGGAACGGGAAACCCGCCTTCCATGGCTGATCAAGTCCTCACTGATACCTTTTTCCAGCATTTCGACCTGCACCCGCACCTCGCCGCTGGCCTTGCCGATTGCGGGTTCACCCGCTGCACGCCGATCCAGGCATTGACCCTGCCGGTGGCACTGGCGGGACGCGACGTCGCCGGGCAGGCCCAGACCGGCACCGGCAAGACGTGTGCGTTCCTGGTCGCGGTGATGAACCGCCTGCTGACGCGCGAGGCCATTCCGGAGCGCAGCGACAACGACCCGCGTGCGGTGATCATCGCGCCGACCCGCGAACTTGCGATCCAGATCGACAAGGACGCACAGGCGATCGGCCGCCACACCGGGTTGCGCTTCGCGCTGATCTACGGCGGCGTCGATTACGACAAGCAGCGCCAGCAATTGCGCGACGGCTGCGATGTGATCATCGCCACGCCCGGCCGCCTGATCGACTACTTCAAGCAGCACGTTTTCAGCTTTCGCGCGGTCGAGGCCACGGTCATCGACGAGGCCGACCGCATGTTCGACCTTGGCTTCATCAAGGACGTGCGCTATCTCCTGCGCAAGATGCCGCCGCGCGAGGAACGCCAGGGCATGTTGTTCTCGGCGACGCTTTCCTACCGCGTGCTGGAACTTGCCTACGAGCATATGAACCAGCCGCAAAAGCTCAGCGTTGAGACCGAGCACGTCACTGCCGACCGGGTGCACCAGACGGTGTACTTCCCGGCCAAGGAAGAAAAAATTCCGCTGCTGTTGAACCTGTTCGAACACTGCAAGCCGCAACGCAGCATCGTGTTCGTCAACACCCGCGCCGCCGCCGAACGCGTGACCCAGCGCCTGCAACGCCACGGCTTCAAGGTGGGTGCGCTGTCAGGTGATGTGCCGCAGGCCAAGCGCCAAAAATTGATGGAGCGCTTCAAGCGCGGTGAAACGGACATCCTGGTTGCGACCGACGTCGCCGCGCGCGGCCTGCACATCCCCGACGTCACCCACGTGTTCAATTACGACCTGCCGCAGGATGGCGAGGACTACGTGCACCGGATTGGCCGCACCGCGCGCCTCGGCGCCGAGGGCGACGCGATCAGTTTCGCCTGCGACCTGTACGCGATGAACCTGCCCGACATCGAGCGCTACATCGCCATGAAGATTCCGGTGCAGCCGATCGAGCCGTCGTGGCTGATCGCGCCGCCGCCGCGCGCTGCCGCGCACGTCGAACACGCCGATGCTGACGAGGGCGAGCCTGCGCACGCGCCGGCGCACGACCATGCCACGCCCGCGGCCGCCAAGCGCCGCCGGCACCGGCGGCGGTCCGGTTCAGCAGCGCCGGCTGGGAACGCCTGATCGCGAGTGCAGCGTCCGGGCACCCTCGTCGCATCGCTCCGGGGCTGGAAGTTTTATGCTGTGCGCAGCGCCCATGCCAAGGTCGGCCTGAGTGATCCGCTTTGACTCCGTCAGCAAACGTTATCCAGAGGGCCGTGAGGCGCTGATCGACGTTTCCTTCAGCGTCGCCGCGGGGGAAATGTTGTTCGTGACGGGCCACTCGGGCGCCGGCAAAACGACCCTGCTGAAAATGATCGCGGCGATCGAACGCCCCAGCCACGGCAGTCTGGCCGTGCACGGGCGCAACCTCGCGCGCCTCCAGCCACGCGAGATTCCGCGCCTGCGTCGCGACATCGGCATGGTGTTCCAGGACCACCGCTTGCTGATGGATCGCAGCGTCGCCGACAACGTGGCCTTGCCTTTGGTGATCGCGGGCATTCCGCGCGAGGAACGCGGCAAGCGCGTGCGTGCGGCATTGGAAAAAGTCGGGCTGGACGGGCGCGGCAAGCACGCGCCGGTCGGGCTGTCCACGGGCGAGCAGCAGCGGGTCGGCATCGCGCGGGCCATCGTCGCGCGCCCCGCGCTGATCATTGCCGATGAACCGACCGGCAACCTCGATCCGCAGCTCTCGGAAGAAATCATGCAACTGTTCATGGGCCTGCGCCGGACTGGCGTCACCATCCTGATCGCGAGCCATGATTTGCCGCTGCTGAAGCGCATGAAGCAGCGCGTGGTGGTGCTCGACCACGGGCACCTGATCGATGACGTGCCCGCGAGTGAAGTGGCATGAACGCACGCGCCGCGATGGCAAATCCCACACGCCTGTCGCGCTTCGCGATGTGGCGCCAGCAACATGCGTGGTGCTTGCGCGACAGCGTCGGCCAGTTGGCGCGGCGCCCGCTTGGCACGGCGTTGACGATCGCGGTGATGGGCTTGGCGCTGGCACTGCCGCTGGCGTTCTACCTGCTGCTGGTGAACGTGCAGCATCTGGCGACCGCGCTGGGTGATTCGCAAGCGGTCAGTGTGTTCCTGAAACAGGACGTCAATGCAGATGGCGCGGCCAGGCTGGCGACGGCGTTGCGCGCACGCGCGGACGTCGGCGCCGTCAACTTGCGCACGCCGCAGCAGGGGCTTGCAGAATTGGCGGCGGTGCAGGGGTTCGGCGATGCGGTGAAGTCGATGGCCGACAACCCGCTGCCGTTCGTGTTGCTGATCGAGCCGCGCGCGGGCGCCGATCGTAATGCGGTCGAGGCGATGGTCACCGCGTTACGGGCGATGCCCGAGGTCGACCTGGTCCAGGACAATGGCCAGTGGCGCGTGCGCCTGGCGGCGCTGCTGGCGCTCGGGCGGCGCGTGACCCTGCTGCTGGCGGTGTTGCTCGGTGCCGCCGCGGTGCTGGTGATCGGCAATACCGTGCGGCTGGACATTCGCAGCCGCGCCGAGGAAATCTCGGTGCAGCAGCTGATCGGTGCCAATGCCGCGTTCATCCGCAGGCCGTATCTCTACGAGGGCGTCTGCTACGGTCTTGCAGCCGGCCTGGTCGCGGTGCTGCTGGTGCTGCTGCTGGAGGCCGTGCTGGCCGCGCCGGTGCGTGATCTAATCGCCAGTTACGCGGGCCGGTTGCGCTTTGGCGGGCTGTCCTGGGTTACCCTCGCGATTGCGATCGTGATCGCGCTCGTGCTCGGATGGCTGGGCGCGTGGCTGGCGAGCAGCCGGCACCTGGCGCGTCCGCGCGGATGAAGCGCGCAGTTCGATTCTCTCCGGATACATCAACCGCACCATGAACGACATCCTCCGCCACATCGCCAGCGACAATCCGCGCGTGATGGTGGTGGACGGATCCAAGGTTGCGCGTACGCTGATCACCCGCCTGCTGGAAAAGGACCTGCCCGGTGTCACGGTGGTGGGCTGCGGGAGTGGCGCCGAGGCCAAGCAGGCCCTGCACGATGGCGTGGTGGATCTGATGACAACGGCGCTGCGCCTGCCGGACATGGATGGGTCGATGTTGGCGAAATACGTCCGCGAGTACGCCCCGCAGGCCTACATTCCGATCGTGGCGGTTTCCGGAGACGTGCAGGAACGATTGCAGAATCGCTTGATCGGTGACGCCATCACCGACTACTTCGACAAGGCCGAGGGTTACGCCGCGCTCAGCGACTTCATCCGCGGCTACGTCGCGCCGGCCGACAAGGCCGAGGGCACCGTGTTGTATGTCGAGGACAGCCGCGTGGTGGCACTGGCGACTACCCGCATCCTGAAAGGCTTTGGACTCACCGTGCACCACGCGGGCAGCGCCGAGGAGGCGGTCGAATTCCTGGCCAGCGCCCGGGATCGCGGTGAAGCCGGCGCCGACCTGGTGCTCACCGACGTCAGCCTGAAGGGCGAGATGTCCGGTGGCGACTTGCTCGAATGGATCCGCTTTGACCTTGAACTCGGCAAGGGCCAGTTGCCGGTGCTGGTGATGACGGGCGACGAGAATCCCGCCAATCAGGCCGCGCTGCTGAAGGCGGGCGCCAACGACCTGGTCGAGAAACCCGTCGAGGAGCGGTTGCTGATGACGAAGCTTATGTTCCAGTTGCGGGTCGCAAAGCGGGCGAACCGTTGAATAACCTGCTGCGCTTGGCAGCTTGCGTGCGCGCGGTGCTCGCCATGCTCACGTACTTGCGTGTACGCTCCGCTGGCTGCGCTCCGGCGGCCCGCAATCTGCCATCGCTCGCGACGGTTCTTCAACGGTTCGCATGCGCTCCGGACGGTGCAACATGGTGAGCGAGCACCCCATCAAACTCGAAGCGTCGTGGAAGGCACGCGTGGGCGACTATTTCGAGCGCCCCGAGATGCATGCGCTGGGTGAATTCCTGCGTGCCGAAAAGCATGCCGGCAAGCGGATTTTTCCGCCAGGCCGCGAGATCTTCGCGGCGCTGGACGCGACGCCGTTCGATTCAGTGAAAGTGGTGGTCCTCGGCCAGGACCCGTACCACGGTCCGGGTCAGGCGCATGGCCTGTGTTTCTCGGTACGGCCGGGCGTGCCGGTGCCGCCATCGCTGCAGAACATCTTCGCCGAGATCGAGGCCGATCTTGGCGTCACGCGTCCCGATCACGGTTGCCTGACGCCGTGGGCCAGGCGCGGGGTGTTGTTGCTGAACTCGGTGTTGACCGTGCAGGATGGCATGGCCGGTTCGCACCAAGGCAAGGGCTGGGAAGGGTTCACCGATCGCGTGGTCGATGAGCTGAATCGCGGCCGCGAAGGGCTCGTGTTCCTGTTGTGGGGCAGCTACGCCCAAGCCAAGGGCAAGCTGATCGACACCCGCCGCCATTGTGTTTTGAAGGCGCCACACCCATCTCCGTTGTCAGCCCATCGGGGATTTTTGGGGTGTCGACATTTTTCCAAGACAAATCAGTATCTTGATGCAAACGGACAGGCGCCGATCGACTGGTCGTTGCCACCGAGGGACAGTCTGGCGGCATGACTTTCAGCCCCTTGTAAATCATGAACTGGCGGGTATACTTTCTACATCACCCTCATGGCGAAGTGGGTCCGAAGCAGGACCGCACGGGAACCTTCACGGGGACTTGGCGCTCGAAGCCTTAGAGTGCCAATCAAGACGAACGGGGTACAAGCAATGAGTGCAGCTTTGGTCGCCAACAACCTGCCGATCCCCAGCGTGGTCGGCAGCCTTGATGCCTACATTGGCGCGGTGCACCGCATTCCGGTGCTCGCAGTCGCCGAAGAGCGCGAGCTCGCCCGGCGCTACCGCGACGACGATGATCTCGGCGCCGCCCGCAAGCTGGTGATGTCGCACCTGCGGTTCGTGGTGCACGTGGCGCGCGGCTATTCCGGTTATGGGCTGCAACTGGCCGACCTGATCCAGGAAGGCAACATCGGCCTGATGAAGGCGGTCAAGCGCTTCGATCCTGACCGCGGCGTGCGTCTGGTCAGTTTTGCCGTGCATTGGATCCGTGCCGAGATGCACGAGTTCATCCTGAAAAACTGGCGCATCGTCAAGGTCGCCACCACCAAGGCCCAGCGCAAGCTGTTCTTCAACCTGCGCAAGTCCAAGAAGCGCCTTGGCTGGATGAACATGGAAGAAGTCCGCGCCGTCGCCAAGGATCTGGATGTTCCCGAAACGACCGTGCTGGAGATGGAATCGCGCCTGTCGGGTCGCGACATCGGGTTCGACCTGCCCAACGACGACAATGACGATGCGCCGCCGGCACCGGTCGCCTACCTCGAAGACCATGGCGCCGATCCGTACCTGCAAGTCGCGGACGCCGATCACGAAGAACAACAGCTCGATACCCTGCAGAGCGCCATGGCGAAACTGGATGATCGCACCCGCGACATCATCAGCCGCCGCTGGCTGGCCGAAGACAAGGCCACCTTGCAGGACCTCGCCGACAAGTACGGCGTGTCCGCCGAACGCATCCGCCAGCTCGAAGCCAATGCGATGAAGAAGATGCGGGGTGCTTTTGCTGCTTAGTGGTGCGATCGTCCCTGATCGCTGCGTCCTTGGTGTCGTTGGGTCAATTGCACCGAGGGACACCAGAACCGCCATCCATGGCCTGACTTTCCACAACAGCTGCTTCGAACGGCGCGCATGCCGAGAGTAAAAACAGAACGGCCGCCATGTGCGGCCGTTCTGCTTTTGTAGGTTGGGCTGAGCTATGCGAAGCCCAACACCGTGGCGCGAGAGCACGTTGGGCTTCATTGCATTCAGCCCAACCTACGAGCGGCCGTCCTGCTTTTGCAGTTTGGTTGATCTGCACGAAGCCCAGCACAGTGACGCAAGCGTGCGTTGGGCTTCATTGCATTCAGCCCAACCTACGAGCGGACGCTCTGCTGTTGTAGGTTGGGCTGAGCTGTGCGAAGCCCAACACCGTGACGCAAGCGTGCGTCGGGCTTCATTGCATTCAGCCCAGCCTGCGTGCTGCTTTTGCAGGTTGGGCTGAGCTGCGCGAAGCCCAACACCGGACGCAAGCGTGCGTCGGGCTTCATTGCATTCAGCCCAACCTACGTACGCCCGATCTGCTTTTGCAGTTTGGTTGATCTGCGCGAAGCCCAACATCGTGACGCAAGCGTGCGTTGGGCTTCATTGCATTCAGCCCAACCTACGAGCGGACGCTTTGCTGTTGTAGGTTGGGCTGAGCTGTGCGAAGCCCAACACCGGACGCAAGCGTGCGTTGGGCTGCATCGCATTCACGCCCACCTGTGCGCTACGTGCTCCGGTCCCGAACCTCGGCCTCGTCAATAAAGGTCCACCGGATCGACGTCGAGCGACCAGTGCAGGCCGCGCGGTTGCGGCAGTGCATGCAGTTGCGGCAGCCACGCCGACAGGGCCTGGCGCAGGCTGGGGCGTTGCGCGGATTCCAGCAACAATTGCGCGCGATGCCTGCCGGCGCGCAGCGGCATCGGCGCGGCCACGGGTCCGGTGATGCGGATGCGCGCGTGCGACGCGGAGGCAGCATTGATGGATGCCAGCGCGTTGCGCGCCGCAGTCAGGAAACGCTCGAGCACATCGCGCTTCCGGCACTCCGCGCGCAACAGGGCGAGATGCGCGAAGGGGGGCAAGCCCACCGCAAGACGTTCGCCAAGCTGCAACGCGGCGGCGGCGTCGTAACCGCCGCGCAACAGGGTGGTGAGCAAAGGGTGCGTGGGTTCGTGGGTTTGCAGCCACACGGAACCCGGCTTGTCGGCGCGTCCGGCACGCCCGGCGACCTGCACGATCAGTTGCGCCAGTCGCTCGCCAGCGTGGAAATCGACGCTGCGCAAGCCTTCGTCCACACCGACGATCGCGACCGTCGTGAGGTTCGGAAGATCGTGGCCCTTGGCCAACATCTGGGTGCCGACCAGAATGGCGGGCTTGCCATCGGCCAGCTTGTCGAGCAGGTGGTCGAAGGCATTGCGGCGGCGGGTGCTGTCGCGATCGACGCGCAACACGGGAACGCTGGAGTACCTTGCCACCAGTGCCTCTTCCAGCCGTTCGGTGCCGTGGCCTTGCGGCAGCAAGGCCGTCGCGCTGCAGTTCGGGCAGCTGTCCGGCGCGCGCTGCCCGTGCCCGCAGTGGTGACACAGCAGTTGCCCGCGGCCGCGATACAACGTCAACGGCTTTTCGCAGTTCGGGCAGGTGGCGTGCCAGCCGCAGGCGTGGCACAGCAACACCGGCGCGTAGCCGCGGCGGTTCTTGAACACCAGCGCCTGTTCGCCGCGCGCCACGCAGGCGTCCAGCGCCTCCAGCAGCGCGGGCGAAAGCCCGTGCGCGAGCTTGAGATTGCGCAGGTCCAGCACGTGCACCGGTGACGGCGTGCGTGCGTGCACGCGCCGATGCAGGCGCAGGCGCGTGTAGCGGCCAGCCTCGACGTTCGCCAGCGTCTCCAGCGAGGGCGTCGCACTGCCAAGCACGATCGGTATGCCGATCGATTGCGCGCGCAGCAGGGCGAAATCACGCGCGTGGTAGCGAAAGCCCTCCTGTTGCTTGTACGAGGCATCGTGTTCCTCGTCCACCACGATCAAGCCGGCATTCGGAAGCGGCGCGAATACGGCCGAGCGTGTACCCAGCACGATCGCGGCATCACCTGCGCGTGCGTCAAGCCAGGCACGGGCACGGTCGCCGTCGGCGAGGTTGGAATGCAGCACCGCGATGCGTGCGTCGAAGCGCGCCCGCAGTCGGCGCAGCGCCTGCGGCACCAGTCCAATCTCGGGCACCAGCCACAGCGCCTGCTTGCCGTCGCGGATGACGCGTTCGGTCGCACGCAAGTAGATTTCCGTCTTGCCGCTGCCGGTCACGCCCTGCAGCGCGAAGGGATGGAAGCCCGCGCCGGCGGACAGGAGCGTGGCCAGCGCGTCGGCCTGCTCGTCGGTGAGGATGGGCGCGGCGCCATCGCGTGCTTGCGGGGGTTCGTGCGAGCGTTGCGTGCGTTCGATCAGGCTGGCCGCATCCAGCCGCCGTGCTGCCGCGCGCCAACCCGGCAACAGGGTATCGAGCTCACTGGCCGAGAGCGTGGCATCGCCAAGCGTGGTGAGCAATTCGGCTGACTTGCCGCGGCGCGTGCGCGCATCGCGCGCAGCGGCACCGGCGTGGGTGCTGCGCCAGCACTCCTCCGCAAATTCGGTGGTATCGCGGCCGTCGCGCAGCGCCAATGGCAGGGCGCCGAACAATACGTCGCCGATCGCGCCACACCAGTAGTCGGCCGCGCGCTGCAGGTTGGCCAGCAGTTCGCAGTCGAGCAGGGGGACCGCATCCAACACTGCGTCGACGGGTTTCAGCCGATCGACGGCAATGCCTGCTTGCGCGTTCGCGCCAACCACGATGCCGACGCGGTGCGAGCGGCCGAACGGGACGCGAACCCGGCATCCCGGCCTTGCTGCCGCATTGTCCGCCAGATAATCGAAGGTCTGTGGCAACGGCAGCGGCAGCGCGACTCGCACGATTCCGACGGCGCTGTGATCAGGGCTTGAAATCGCGTTCACCAGTTACGCGTACTTGTTGCGGATGAGTGCAGGAATGGGTGGCAAGTCCATGCCCTCGCGGCAATTTTTCGCTTATCCACAATCCCTGTGGATAACGTTGTGGAGGAATGGCGGGTAAGCGGCCCATGGGGCTTGTCCGACCGCGCCTCGGCGCGAGTTGGTGAAATTTTCAGCAAGCCCCCATTCGCTAGTGTATTCAACATGTTGCGAAGCTCATGCGGTGTCTGCGTGGTCCCGTCGCGGAGCCTTTGCGCGGCGGAAGCGGCAGCCGATGCGGCTGTGCACAAAACCGCGTGGGAGCGCGCTTTCACGCCATCTCCAGCACCTGCCGCGCAGCCCGCACGCGATCGCCGAAGCGGGCAAGCCCGGCTGCGCGCATCCGTGGGGCGTGCTCGGCCAGGTAACGATCGAAGGCCGCCCGGTCTTGCAGGCGATAGTGTGCCGTGATCACCGCGCGACCGGGTGCTGCAGGCGGTTCGTGACGTTGCATGATTTCGGCGCCGGTGAAACCCGGGAGGGTCAGCATCTCGGCAACGTGCTCGCGCAGCCATGCGAGGTATTCGTCGCGCAGTCCGGCATCCATTTCCAGCTCGACCGCGTAGATGATCATGTGCTGGTCAGGCTCGCGAGGGCGGCGAAGATCAGGCCGAACACCACGAGGATGCTGTAGCACCAGCCGACGCACCAGTACTTCACCGTCGTCATGATCCAGCCCTGGCGGTACACCCGCTTTTGCATCAGGAACAAGTACACGAAGATCCAGATCCACGCTGCTGCCTCGGCCAGGTTGACCGGTATCGCGAGCCAGCCGGCGTATGCGTTCAGCCAATGCCGCAGCAGCATGAGCAGCACCAGCACCAGCGTCGACAGCATCAGGAAGGCGTGGCTGTGCATCGCCACGATCAGGTGTTCCATGTACAGGCGTTTCTTGAAGATGTAGAAGATCTTCAGCAGCAAGGCGAAAAATGGCAGCAACACGAACAGCACCGTGGGGGCCACCGAGAACATGCGTGCCATCATCTGGCGTGCCGCCTCCACCTTGTCTGCGGAGGTGCCCGAGTTCATGCGGTGCAGGTTGATTCGTGCGTTGGCGATCAGCCCGTTCAGCCAGTCGTTGGCGAACCCGGGCAGCCAGTCCACCTGCAGCGGATGCTTGTTGGCGTCCCACACTACCTTGTCGTCGATGCGGATCTGATCGTTGGAAAATGTCTGGTCCTGGTCCTTCGGCAGGGCTTGCGGTGACAGGGTGTGGATTCCCGAATCGTTGAGCGCGATCACGGGGCTGTCATGCTCGGCCATCCGGAAACTGAGCTGCAACGAGAAGAACGCGATGATCGCGAGGAAGAACACCAGCCGGAACGGCGTCACGTAACGGGCACGCTTGCCCTCGAAGTAGTCCAGCGTGAGCTTGCCGGGCCGGAAGTACAATGGTGCGATGGTGCGGAACAACCGCTCATCGATGTTGAACACGCTGTCGGTCACATCGGCGAGCACGCTGCTGAAATGACGAACCAGCCCGTGCACCGGCTGGCCACAGGCGTAGCAATATTTTCCGTACAGTGGCGCGCCACAGTTTTCGCAAGCTGCAGGTGGTGTGGCGGTGTCCACGGACGGCGTGGATGGTTTCGAAATTTCGGTGTGCATCGGATCGCCCTGCAATGCCCCAGATTCTAGCCTTGGATCGTGCGCGAGTTGCGCGCGAGCTGCGCGCGACGGCCAAGCTCGCGCTACCCTTGATTGCCGGCCAGTTGTCGGCGGTCGGCATGAGTGCGGTCGATATTGCGCTGGCTGGACATTACAACGCGCATACGCTGGCAGCGGTCGCCGTGGGCGCGAACGTGTGGGTGCTCGGTCTGGTGTGCGCGATCGGGGTGATGATGGCGCTGTCGCCTTCGGTGGCGCAGCTCGATGGTGCGCGCCGCCACGGCGAGATCGGAGCGCTGTTCCGGCAATCGCTGTGGTTGGCCGCGGCATTGTCGGTGCTGCTGTGGTTCGGCGCGCGGCATTCCGCGCCGCTGCTGCATTTGCTGGGTGTCGATCCGGCCCTGGTCGGCGACGCGCAGGCATTTCTGCACGCCTTGAGCTGGGGCGCGCCGGGGCTGTGTGGCTACTTCGCTATGCGTGGGGTGTGCGAGGGTTCCAGTTGGACCCGGCCCACCATGTTGTTCGGGCTGTTCGGGCTCGTGGTGTTGGTGCCGCTGGACTGGATCCTGATCTACGGCAAGTTCGGGCTGCCGGCGTTGGGCGCGCGCGGCAGCGGCATCGCCAACGCCATCGCGTTGTGGATGCAGTTGCTGGCGTTCGCGGCCTACCTGAAATTCGGCAAGCGCTTTCGCGCACTGGATCTGTTCGCGCGAATCGAGCGGCCGGATTGGAACGCACTTCGGCACCTGCTCTGGATCGGCGTGCCGATGGCCGTGACGCTGCTGATGGAAGCCGGCTTGTTCGTGGTCTCGGCACTGTTGATCAGTCGGCTCGGCACCGTCGCGATCGATGGCCACCAGATCGCACTGAACGTGTCGTCGGTGACCTTCATGGTGCCGCTGGGCCTGGCCCTGGCGGTCACGATCCGGGTGGGCAACGCCGCTGGTCGCGGCGACGCGCAGGCGGTGCGCTGGGCGGGGTTCGTGGGGATTGCGATGACGCTCGCGACGCAGGCCGTTTCGGCCACCTTGATGCTGGCGATTCCGCACGCGATCGCGCATGTGTATTCGGATGATCCGCGCGTGATCGCGCTGGCGGCGCAGCTGTTGATCCTCGCCGGCATCTTCCAGTTCTCCGATGGCATCCAGGTCGTCGCCAGCGGCGCGTTGCGTGGCCTCAAGGACACCCGCGTGCCGATGCTGATCACGGTGGTGGCCTATTGGATGATCGGCATGCCGATTGGCGCCTGGCTGGCGTTCGGCGCGGGCCATGGCGTGCGCGGGATGTGGGTCGGCCTGATCGCGGGCCTGACCGCAGCCGCGGCGTTGCTGTTCGCGCGCTGGTTCGTGCAGGTGCGCGGCGAAGGCTGGCGGCGGTTCGCGATTGCGGCGGCGCCAGACCCATCCATGCCGGGATGACGCGCCGCGCCCGCTCGGCTACGCTGGCCGCTTCGTGACTCCCGGCGATGGAACGACACCATGGGCAACCCTTCGAGCAACGGTTTTGCGCGCTTCATGTGCGCACTTGGGCGCGGCATCAACATCACGCGGCTGGTCATCATCAACGTGTTGTTCTTCGGGTTACTGTTTGTCGTTTTCGTGCTTTTTGTCGGTTTGTCGATCCACGGCCAATCCAGCGTCCGGCCGAAAACCGTACTGCTGCTGAATCCCGATGGTGCATTGGTCGAACAATTCAGCATCGACCCGGTCCAGCGCGCGTTGGCGAAGATGTCGGGCCAGCCGGTCGGACAGGTGCAGGTGCGTGATCTGGTGAACGCCATCGACCACGCTGCACACGATTCGCGCATTACCCGCATCGTGCTCGATCCCTCCGAGATGCAATTCGGCGGCATGGCGGCGCTGGAAGAAGTCGGCGCGGCGCTCGACCGCTTCCGTGCCACCGGCAAACCGGTGATCGCCTGGGGCGCGGGTTTCGACCAGATGCAATACCTGCTGGCCGCGCACGCCAGCAAGATCCTGCTCGATCCGGAGGGCGGGGTGTCGATCACGGGCTTGTCCGGTTACCGCAGCTACTACAAGGGCCTGCTCGACAAGCTGGGCGTCAGCGCGCACCTGTTCCGGGTCGGCCAATTCAAGTCGGCGGCCGAACCGTACATCCTGGATGCGCCGTCCAGCGCTTCACTGGAAGCGGACAAATACTGGATGGGCGGGTTGTGGACGACCTGGCTGGATGAAGTCGGCAAGTTGCGCAAGATCGATCCGGCGACGCTCGCCAGCGAGATCGACAACCAGCCGACGGAAATCCCCGCGCAGCAGGGCAACCTCGCGCAGATGGCCTTGAAGTACCACTGGGTCGATGGCCTTGTGACACGCGAGGACGTCGTCAAGATGATGCAGAAGGACGGTGTCGCGACCGACAACGGCACCGGCTTCCGCGCGGTTGGTCTCGCGCAATACTTGCCGCAGACCATCGACATCAAGTTCGGCAAGCCGTCCGTGGCGGTGATCGTTGCCGAAGGCGACATCGTCAGCGGGCGGCAACCGGCGGGCAAGATCGGCGGTGAGTCCACCGCCGCGCAGATCCGCGCCGCGCGCGCCAATCCGAACGTGCACGCCATCGTGCTGCGCGTCGACTCACCTGGCGGCGAAGTGTTTCCGGCCGAGCAGATCCGTCGCGAGGTGGTGCTGGCACGCGAGGCCGGCAAGCCGGTGGTGGTGTCGATGGGTGATCTTGCGGCCAGCGGTGGTTACTGGATCTCGATGGATGCCGACCGCATCTTTGCGCGGCCGGACACCATCACCGGTTCGATCGGTATCTTCGGCTTGTACTTCACGGCATCGGATGGATTGGCCAAGCTCGGCATCAACACCGCGGGTCAGGGCACCACGCCGCTCGCCGGCGCCTTCGACATTCGCCGCCCGCTCGATCCGGTACTCGGCGCGATGATCCAGAGCACCGTCGACAAGGGCTATCGCGATTTCGTCGGCAATGTTGCCAAGGCGCGCGGCAAGAGTTTCGACGACATCAATGCGATCGCGCAGGGCCGCGTGTGGACCGGCGCGCAGGCGCTCGATCGCGGCCTGGTCGATCAGTTGGGTGGGCTCAAGGATGCGATCGCTTACGCGGCCAAGCGGGCCAAGCTGGGTGACGACTACGCGGTGCGTTACCTGCAGCCGCCGGCCAGTGCATTCCAGCGCTTTTTCCTCGGCATGAGCAACAGCGCGACAGCGAAGATTCTCGCCAGCATGGGCGTGAGCTTGCCGGAGTCGTGGTTGCAGGCGCTGCCGCGCCTCGCGCCCGAGCTGCAGTTGCTGGAACACGCGCAACCGGGCAAGCCGCTCGAATACGCGTACTGCTTTTGCCAAATCCACTGAGGCGGCCAGCGCGCCGCGGTGGCGGCGGGTGCGTGGCCGCTCGGTGATCTCAGATCAGCGCGTACGCTGCGCGGGCCCTGCGGCAGCCGGGGCATTTTTCACGGCGTCGAGTAGCCACGGCACGACCTGCGCGACCAATTGGTCGTCGGCCACGCCGAAGGCAGTAACAATTTGCCGGACTTGCGCCCCCGAGGGTTGTTCGGTGATCACGAAACTGCGGGTGGCGAGCAGGCTGCGCGATCTGCCGCGCCGCAACTGCGCGTCATAGCGGACCACGACGACCGGCTGGCCGGAACGGTATTCGGTCTGGAACGCGCGCAAGTCGCCGCTCAGGGTGTAGTCGGATGAGAAGTGGTCGTCGTCGGTGGTGACCGCCGGCAACTTCGCGGCCATGAAGGCGTCAACCAGGCGGCTGCGCACCAGCAACGCCGGCGATTCGCTCCAGCGTGCGCCCTTGTAGACACTGACTTCGCCGGGAGAGGGCATCACCACGATCCCGGTTTGATTCAGCGCGCCGCTGATGTTGGGCGTGGCGACACGCAGGCTGAAGTCTCCCGTGGCGGCTGCGGTTGCGGCTGCGGCACCTTCCGGCGGTTGCCAGATCTGCACGGGTTCGCGCTTGGGCAGGATGGAACACGCGCCCAGGATGGCGGTCGCAACCAGCGCGAGCGACAACGTGCGCAGGCATGGGTGGGCTCGGGTGGACTCGTGCATGCGGGGCGTCCTCAATGTTTCGGCGTGAATTCGGTTGGGTGGTCGCGACCGAGCAAATAGCCCGCCGGGTTGGCCTGCAGCTGGGTGGTGATCTGATGGATGTCGCGCAGGGCCCCATGCAGTTCGCGCAAGGCCGGACCGATCTGGCCCACGCCGCGCATGCCCGATTGCAGGGAATCCTGGTTGTCCGCGAGCAACGTGTTGAGTGTTTGCGTGGCCTGCTGCAGCGACGCCATCGCCTTGGCTGCGCGCTCCAGCGTGTCACGCCCGGGACCGTTGACCAACTGGTTGGCGCCCGTCAGCGTCTCATTGAGCTGCTTGGACGCCAGCGCGGCTTGCCGGATCAAGGTGCGCAGATCCTCGCGTTCCGCGGCGAGGGTGCTGGTGGTCTGGTCGATGTTCTTCAATGTGCGGTTGATGTGGTCGACGTTGTCTTGCGACATCAACTTGCCGAGCCGGTCGAGGATGCCGTTGAGGGTGGTGACCACGTCGCTGCCGGAGGCCAGCAGCTTGGTCAGCGCCGAATTCTCGGACTTGATGATCGGCACGGGGTTGTCGGGCGTAGGCACCAGCAGTGCGCTGTCCGGCGCCCCACCGGTAAGTTGCACGAAGGCGGAGCCGGTCAGGCCCAACAGGCCGAGCTTGGCGCGGGTATCGGACTTGATGGGGGTGCCGGCGGCCACTTGGATGCGTGCGATCACCTTGCGGGGATCCTTCGGGTCCAGCTTCAACTGGCTGACCTGTCCCACCTGGATGCCGTTGTATTGCACCGGGCTGCCCGTGGACAGGCCGGTCACGGCTTCGGTGAACACGACGTCGTAATAGCTGTGCTGTTTGCTGAGGCTGGTCTTGCCCAGCCACAACGCGAAC
The DNA here is from genome assembly GCA_035688305.1 of Rhodanobacteraceae bacterium. Lineage (GTDB taxonomy): Bacteria > Pseudomonadota > Gammaproteobacteria > Xanthomonadales > Rhodanobacteraceae > 66-474. Next base: position 17,007 of record DASSNC010000033.1, on the reverse strand, counting down.
AACAATCCCAGCACCACCACCACCAGGGTGAAAGCGCCGATGAGAACATGATGGGCCTTGGTTTCCATGGCGTTACCTCAGGTAAGGGCGTGGATCGCTTCCGCCGCGCGCCCGCGTGGCCCCTTGAAATAGTCGCGGATCCAAGGGTCGTCGAAGCTTTCCACCTTGTCCAGTGTGTCGGCCACGATCACCCGTTTGTGGGCGAGTACCGCCACCCGGTCGCAGATGGCGTGCAGCGAGTCGAGGTCGTGGGTGATCATGAACACGGTCAGGCCCAGCGCATCGCGCAGGGTACGGATCAGCATGTCGAACGAGGCTGCGGCGATCGGGTCGAGGCCCGAAGTCGGTTCGTCGAGGAACACGATGTCGGGATCCAGCGCCAGCGCACGCGCCAGCGCGGCGCGTTTGCGCATGCCGCCGGAAAGTTCCGACGGGTACTTGTGGCGCACCTCTGGCGCAAGGTCGGCCAGCGCGATCTTCAGCGCGGCCACGCGCAGCGCGTCGTGCAGCGAAAGCTTGGTGTGTTCCAGCAGCGGTACACGCACGTTTTCGCTGACCGTCAGGGAAGAAAACAACGCGCCATTCTGGAACAGCACGCCGCAACGGCGTTCGATCGCAACCCGCTCCCGCTCGGATACTTCATGCAGGTTTTCCCCGAACAGCAGCACGCTCCCGGCGTCGGGCCGGCGCAGGCCAAGGATGCTGCGCAACAACACCGACTTGCCCGAACCGGAGCCGCCGACCACGCCGATGATTTCGCCGCGATAGACGTCAAGGTCGAGGTTTTCGTGCACCACGTGCGTGCCGAACTGGCTGCGCAGCCCACGCACCTGCACCAGGGTTTCGCGTGGCGTGTCGGCAACCGTCGCGCTCACCAGCCCATCTCCATGTAGAACAACGCGGCCAGCGCGTCGACCACGATCACCAGGAAGATCGACTGCACCACGCTGGAGGTGGTGCGCTCGCCGACCGACTGCGCGCTGCCCTTGACCTTGAAGCCTTCCAGGCAGCCGATCACCGCGATCAGGAAAGCGAAAATCGGGGCCTTGGCCAGCCCCAGCCAGAGATAGTGCAGCGGGGTGTCGGTCTGGAACACCGACACGAACATCGCCGGCGAGATGTCCAGCGCGAACCAGCACACCAGCAGGCCACCGATCACTCCGGCCAGCGTTGCCAGGAAGGTCAGCATCGGCGTCACCAGGATCAGCGCAATCAGCCGTGGCAGCACCAGCAGTTCAATCGGGTCCAGGCCCATGGTGCGCATCGCGTCGACTTCCTCACCGATCTTCATCGAGCCGATTTGCGCAGTGAAGGCGCTGGCGGTGCGACCGGCCAGGATGATCGCGGTCAGCAGCACGCCCAGCTCGCGCAGGAACGAGTAGGAGACCAGGTCAACCGTGAACAGGGTGGCACCGTAACGTTGCAGGGCGGTGGCGCCGAGAAAGGCGATCACCGCCCCGATCAGGAACGACAGCAACATGACGATCGGCACCGCATCCAGGCCGGTTTGTTCCATGTGCGCGACCAGGGACGTGATGCGCCAGCGCCGCGGGCGCCAGAGGTTGCGCACCAGTGTTTCCAGGGTCACGCCGATGAAGCCGAGCAGCTTGAACCCGAGTTCGCGAATATGGACGACGCTGCCACCGACGTCGGCCAGCATGTCCACGAATCCGAAGTTGCGGCGCGGCGGCGGCCGGTGCGCATAGATCTCGGCGACCGCCTCGCTGACGGTATCCAGCAGGGCGCGCAGCTCCTGCGGCACGTCCTTGTCATGCTCGGCCAACCATTGCAGGCACTTCGGGCCGAGCGCCACCGCGATCAGCCCGGCGCCTGCGGTATCGATGCGGCCGATATCGTTGAAGTCGACATCGGGTGTTTCCGGCAGCGCCGGCTTCAGCGCATCCAGTTGCGCTTCAAGGTCTGCGAAATACGCAAGCGTCCAGTCGCCGGTGAAGCGCAGGACGTTTTCTCCGGTTCCCGGCAGCGGCAGCCATTCCACAATGCCGGGCGACGGCGTCGGGCGATCCATTCGCGCAATCTAGCAGCGGCACGCCGGCGGTGCTCGCGATGCGGCGTCCGCGCGGCGATAATGCCTGATTGCAACCCCGCCCGGATATCGCCATGACCAAACAGACCATGCTCAATGCCACCCACCGCGCCGCGGGCGCGAAGATGGTCGATTTCGGCGGTTGGGACATGCCGCTGCATTACGGTTCGCAGATCGAGGAGCACCACGCGGTGCGCCGGGACGCCGGCATGTTCGACGTTTCACACATGACCGTGGTCGACCTGCACGGTGCACGCTGCCGCGAATTCCTGCGTCACCTGCTCGCCAACGGCATCGACAAGTTGAAGAAACCGGGCAAGGCGTTGTACTCGTGCATGCTCAACGAGCGTGGTGGGGTGATCGACGATTTGATCACGTATTTTCTGGCGGAAGACTTCTTCCGCACCGTGGTGAACGCGGCCACCCGCGACAAGGACCTTGCGTGGATCGAAAAGCAGGCGGCCGCATTCGGCGTGACGGTGGCCGAGCGCACCGAGCTGGCGATGATCGCGGTGCAAGGTCCCAACGCTCGCGCCAAGGTGCTGGAACTGCTGCATCCAGGCGACCGCGAGCGCGTGGAAAAGCTGGGCAAGTTTGTCGCCACTAACGCGCGGGGTCCGGACGACATGCCACTGTTCGTGGCCCGCACCGGTTACACCGGCGAAGACGGCTTCGAGATCATCGTGCCGGAGCAGCACGCGGTCGCACTGTGGAACGCGCTGCACGCTGCCGGCGTGCATCCGGCGGGTCTCGGCGCGCGTGACACGTTGCGCCTCGAAGCCGGGATGAACCTTTACGGGCAGGACATGGACGAAGACATCACGCCATGGGAGGCGGGGCTCGCGTGGACGGTGTCGCTGGATGAGGGGCGTGACTTCATCGGTCGCGCTGCATTGGAAGCGCAAAAGCACGCGGGTGTACCGCGCGAACTGATCGGCGTGGTGCTGGACGACAAGGGCGTGTTGCGCCACGGGCAGCGGGTGTTGACGCCCGCCGGCGACGGCGAGATCCTGTCGGGCATCTTCTCGCCGACGCTGGGCAAGGCGATCGGCTTCGCGCGGGTACCGGCTGGCGCGCATGACAACCTGCACGTTGACATCCGCGGACGCGAGCTGCCGCTGCGCGTGGTGAAGTATCCGTTTGTCCGCGACGGCAAGGCATGCGACGGGGTCCAAACCCCTGGATAATTTGCTGCGCTACTGGCCGCCTGCGGCGTTCAGATCGGCAGTCCTGCCGATCTGGTCGGCGTTGCGCAATCCGCCTTCGCTCGTGACGATTCTTCAGCGGTTCGATTGGACGGGGACGGCCGACAGTCGCGCCCGCCAGTTGTAGGTAGAATTCCCCACTCACCGAGCAGCCAAGGAAACCTGTCATGAGCGAAATACCCGGCGATCTCAAATTCCAGAAGTCCCACGAGTGGGCGCGCGTGGAAGAAGACGGCAAGGCGCGGGTTGGCATTTCCGACCACGCCCAGGAATTGCTGGGCGATCTGGTGTACGTGGAATTGCCCAAGGTGGGTGATCGTGTCGAAGCGGGAAATGGTTGCGCGGTGGTCGAATCGGTGAAGGCCGCATCTGACATCTACGCGCCGATCAGCGGCGAAGTGCTGGAAGTGAACGATGCACTTGCCGACAAGCCCGAAACGATCAACGAAGATGCCTATGGTGATGGTTGGTTGTTCGTCGTGAAGATCGACGATGCCGACGAGTTCGATGCGTTGCTGAGCGCGGACGAATACGCCGAACTGGCCGAGAACGACGAGCATTGAAGACGTACGGGGCCGTTGCGCGCAGGTGCGGTGAAGCGACGTTCGAACGCAATTCGGGTGTCGCGAGCGGCCATGTGGCCGGCGTGTGCAAAAAAACTTTCGCACCGGTTTGTCGCGGGTTCAGCTGGCCCTGGCGTTCGCCGTCGGCTTCCCGGAGGCGTGTTCGTGTTGAGTCCCCTTGCGTGTGACACGCTTGCGCGTCGTTGTCGCGGTGTTGGCGCGAACTCAAGCATCCATGCGGGCTGCGGATGCGGGCGGGGTGTTGGCGCCAAAGTGGATATGGACGTCTATACGTCCGTGACGTGATGCACTGCGGTGGTGGCAACTGGCGTTGAATGCGTGTCCGGGGGGCGGGGCAAGGCACGCGCGACGATTTCAACTGCTGCAAAAACTCGTTGACACCACGATTGCGCGGGGCTAGCGTTCCGCCCGACGACATGTAGCACGACGGGAAACATGCCGACTGCCAGGTACATAAAGCCGTACATCGACCACGGTCACAAATCCGAGAGGGTTCGGAAAATCACCGTATCGATTCCGGTCCATGTCCTTCGGCTGCTTTCCGACGAGCGCACACGTCGTCAAGTGTCCAACTTGCGGCACGCCACAAACAGCGACCTGTTGTGCGAGGCGTTTCTGCATGCGTTCACTGGGCAACCACTGCCAACTGATGAGGAGCTGAGACGAACCATGGCTATCAAGAAAGCTGCGAAGAAGGCTGCAAAGAAACCCGCCAAGAAGGCGGCCAAGAAAACCGTCCGCAAATCCGCCAAGGCGAAAACTGCGACGGCCCGCAAGACTGCCGCGAAGAAGCCGGCCCGCAAGACTGCTGCAAAGAAGTCGGCGCGCAAGGCCGCGGCCAAGAAGAAACCGGCTCGCAAGCCGGCGGCCAAGAAGACTGCGCGCAAGCGCACTGCGAAGAAGGCCGTGATGGCCAAGACCGCGCGCGCCAGCAAGACCAAGGCGAAGGCAAAGTCGAAGCCGAAGGCGAAGAAGTAAGCACGAGCTGTACTGCTGTTCGCTTCAACACATTCAATAATGAAAAGCCTGCCCTCCTCGCGGTGCCCAGCGCGAGGAGTTCGCGGGCAAAAGGTTCAGACGTTGGCCCCGGTGACCCCGGGGCTCTCCGTTTTAACAGGCTGCCGAAAAGGCGGGTTGCCGACAAAGTGCAGGACTGCATTTTTTCGAGGCGCCGGGGCCGGCACTTGTCCGGATTCCGCTGCTTCGGATCAAGCGCCTGCTGCCTGATCGGCGGCGAGTCGTCCATGGTCCGCACTGGCCGGTTGCTTTTCATCAGCCCACTGATGCGCGCTTGATTGGAACCGGATCGCGCATTGGTCCTGCGCCGCATTCCGGCCGGAGTGTCGAGTCCGTCACATCCCGATGGATACCGCTACCGCGAACTTTTGTAACGTCCGCATGAAAAGCGTGTTGTGGAACGGTTTGTGCATGACAATGACCGGGGGAAATCCATCACTTTTGCACACAGGTGGCGCATGATCACTTTCGCATCCAAACATTCCGTTCCGGTGCCGTCGGGGGTGTCCTCCGCCCTGCGTGGCGCCATGGTGGTGACGGGCATGGTGTTGCTGCTTACCGGTTGCGGCAAGGGACAGCAGACGCCCGCGACTACCGCTCCGGGCAGCGCCCAGCCGGCAACTTCGGCCACTAATCCCAAAGCCTCGGCACCGGCGGCATTGCCGGCAGCGGTGCCGGCGGCGAGTGCTTCGAGCGCCGCCGCAGCAACGCCCGCCGCGCAAGCGGGGGCACTGGCCGCCAAGCAGGCGGCCGCAACCAAGGCCAAGTTGGAATCGATGAGCGTTTCCGCGTTGTTGTCTGCCGCGCGCGACGCCTACAGCCAGCATCGCGTGGTGGCACCGGCGGGCGACAACGCCATGGAGTACTACGAAGCTGTACTTGCCAAGGATCCCAACAATCAGGTGGCCAAGGATGCCTTGCGTGAAACGTTCCCGTTTGGTGTTCCGGATGTCGAGTCCGCCATTTCGCAGAACAATTTCGATGAAGCCAGTCGCGAAATTGAACTCCTGAGCGTGGCCGATCCGTCCAATTACACCTTGACCCTGTTGCGTTCCAAGCTGGATGCACAAAAGAAACTGCAGGCCCGCCAGCAGCAGCAGCAACTGCAGCAAGTCGCGCAGCAGGAAGCCGCCAGGCAGGCGGCAGAGGCGAAGGCCGCGCAGGACGCTGCCGCCGCCAAGGCTGCAGCTGCGGCGGCGGAAGCTGCGAAGGTTGCGGCAGCCAGCCATCCGGCTCCGCGGGCCGTTGCAGCGGCACCGACGCCTGCGCCGAAACCGTCAGGTGAGTCGCACGGCGTCAAGGTTGTCAGGATGGCGGCGGCGCAGTACCCGGTGCAAGCCGCGCGCAACCAGATTTCCGGTGGCTACGTGACCGTGGAGTTCACGGTGACGGCCGAAGGTACGGTGGCCAACGCGCATGTCGTCGACTCGTCGCCGCGGCACGTATTCGACCGGGCTGCCATCGACGCCATCGAACACTCGAAGTTCGAGCCGGCCATGCAGAATGGCCGGGCAGTGGCCGCGGTGGTGCAACGTCGGATCGAGTTCAAGCTTTGACGTTCCGCGGTTGCGGTACGCGATGCCGTCGGCATCGCGTACCGCGTCACGGACATTGCGCAAGGCATTGTCCGGATACTTGCGAGCCGGCAAGAAGTCCGCGCGAATAACGCGTCGTGCGCAGGCCAGGCGCCGCCTGATTGATGTCGGCGGCGTGCGATGGAGCAAGGCCGCCGCTGCCTGAATTCAGTCATTTCGTCGATGCGCCGGCCGTGCGTGGTGGCGGGTGGACTTGTGCGCATGGCCGGGCTTGTAGTTGTCCAGGGCCGACCAGTCCTGGTGCGGCAGGCCGAGCAGCGCGTCGAACAGCATCGGCATCAGGCCGGCCGGGGCGCCATCCTCGCAATTCCACATCACGACGGCGCCAACGTGGTACTCGGGAAAGAATCCGATCATCGCGCGGTAGCCCTTGACTGCACCGGCGTGGAAGATGAGGGTGTGCCCGGCGTAATCGTAGGTTCGCCAGCCCAGCGCGTAGGACGCCTTGCTGACGCGTGCGCGCCGCCAGTTCGACACGAAACGTTCGCCGGGGGTGTCGACGACCGGTGCGTGCAACACTTCCAGCAGTGCCTGCGGCAGGACCGTCGGGCGGCCCCCCATCTGCGCAATCAGCCATTGCTCCATGTCGCGGATGCTGGCGTTGACGCCGGCTGCTGCCGGCACATAGAAGTTGTCGTTGGGCTCGTAGGCGATCCAGTGGCCGCCATGTTGGTAGTGCGGGCGCGCCCAGCTGCGGCTGGACTCCAGCCCGTCGCGCCCGTAACTGGCCGTGGTCATGCCGAGCGGAACGAACAGGTAGCGGTCGACCAGTTTGATGAAGAACTGCCCGGTCTTGGCGTGGATCACGTCGCTGATCAGCGAGAACGCGACGTTCTGGTAGCCATAGCAGGCACCCGGGTCACAGCGCAGCGGCACGCTATCGAGCTTGCGTTCGAGCTCCCGGTAGGGCACGCCATCGGCGAGCAGGTTGTCGTAGGCGTGGTAGGGCAAACCGCTGCTCTGGCTGAGGATGTCGCGCACCGTGGCGGACTGCGAGGCGTTGGCGCTCTGCAGTTTGAAGAACGGCAGCACGCTGACGAGGCGGGTGTCCCAGGACATCACGTCCTGCCGTACCAGCAGGCCGGTCAGCGCGGTCGCGAACGCCTTGGACAGCGAAGCCACGCGGAACACGGTGTCGGGTTTGACCCTTTCGCCGGTCGTGGCATCGGCGTAGCCGAGCGTGCGCTGGTAGCGCAGCTTGTCGTCGACGATCACCGCAGTGGCGAGCCCGGCGGTGCGGTCTTGCGCGGCCAGCTGGTCGAGCCAGTGGTTGTAATCCTTGAGCGCCGCGGTGACTTGCGCCGCCGGCAGGCGCGCCGGTGCGCTTGTGCGCACGGCCACCGGCGGCGGCTCGGGTGCGGCGGTGGCTACACCCGTGAACAACACGCAGGCCACGCCTGCGCAGAAAGCGAATACACGCATGCTATGCTCGAATTGTTGTGCGATCATCCTGATCGTTGCAATGGCGGGTTGGCCGGCAGGCGCCAACCATCAAGCCTCGCGGTGACCGCGACGGCCACGACCTTGAATCTGGGCATTCGTGGCCTGACGTTCTACCGCAGCTGCCTTGGCCAATCTTTTTACGAAGGAGACGACAATGACGGGTCTGATCATTTTCCTGATCATCATCGCCATCATTGTGATTTACCTGATTGCGATCTACAACGGCTTGGTCACCTCGCGCAACGCGTACAAGAACGCGTTCGCGCAAATCGACGTGCAACTGACCCGCCGCCACGACCTCATCCCGAACCTGGTCGAGACTGCCAAAGGATACCTTGCGCACGAGCGCGAGACCCTCGAAGCGGTCACGCAGGCGCGCACTGCGGCCGTGAGCGGGCTGGCCGCCGCGAAAGCGCAGCCGGGCGATCCGGAGGCCATGAAGAAGCTGTCCGGCAGCGAGAACCAGCTGACCCAGGCGCTGGGTCGCCTGTTCGCGGTCAGCGAGGCCTACCCGGACCTGAAGGCCAACCAGAACATGATGCAGTTGTCGGAGGAGCTCACCTCCACCGAAAACCGCGTCGCGTTCTCGCGCCAGGCCTACAACGACTCGGTGATGAACTACAACAACAAGGTCCAGGTGTTCCCCTCGACCCTGATCGCCGGACCGTTCGGCTTCAGCCCGGCGCAACAGCTCGAGATCGACGATCCGGCCAAGCGCGAGGCACCCAAAGTCTCGTTCAGCTAGCTTGCGCAAGCGCACCTGATCGTCGCTTCGCGGGAGCGTTGGACGACCAGGTGCGCGCGACGGCGTGTACACCGGAACGGGCTTTCGGCCCTGACTTTCCACAACAGCCGCTACAGGCGGGGCATCTGACAACTCGCGATGGATTTCTTTGCACAACAAGCCAAGGTCCGCCGCTCGAGCCGCACCTTGGTGGTGCTGTTCATCACGGCGGTGTTGACCATCGTCATCGCGGTGGATCTGATCTGCGCGTTCCTGCTTGGCGTGGGGCTGCGCCCGCTGCCGCTGCTTGGCGTGTCGCTCGCCGTGCTGGCGGTGATCGGCCTGTGCACGGCGTATCGCGTGGCCAGCCTTGCCGGTGGCGGCAGCGCGGTGGCGGAAGGCATGCGTGCGGTGGAAGTCCCGGCCAACACCAGCAACCCGCAATGGAAGCGCCTGCGCAACGTGATCGAGGAAGTCGCGATTGCCTCGGGCGTGCCGGTGCCGGGCATCTACGTGATGCAGGACGAAACCGCGATCAACGCCTTCGCGGCCGGCTACACGCCCGCGGATGCGGTGGTCTGCGTGACCCAGGGCTGTCTCGACCAACTGGATCGCGCTGAACTGCAGGGGGTGATCGCACACGAGTTCAGCCACGTGCTGAACGGCGACATGCGCCTCAACATCCGCCTGATCGGCCTGCTGTTCGGGATCATGGCGATTGGCGTGATCGGGCGTTTCATGATCTACGGTGGCTCGGGACGCAGCCGGCGCGACGGCGGCAACGTGGCGCTGGCGGGCTTGGCACTGCTCACCGTCGGCGGCATCGGGCTGTTCTTCGGCAAGTTGATCCAGGCTGCGGTGGCGCGCTCGCGCGAATCGCTGGCCGACGCGTCGGCCGTGCAGTTCACCCGCCAGACCACCGGCATCGCGGGTGCGCTGAAGAAAATCGCGGCGTTCGAGATGGGCTCGCAATTGCAGGCGCCGCGTCGCGACGAAGTGCGCCACATGCTGTTCGGCGATGCCCAGATGAACTCCATGTTCGCCACGCATCCGCCCATCATCAAGCGCATCCAGGCGCTGGAACCGGGCTTCAAACCCGAGGACCTCGATGCCTACGTCAAGCAATGGCTGGCCAAGGGCGGCAACCCGAACTCGATCGATTTGCACGCCGAGGCTTCGCCGTGGCAACAGGGCCTGCACGAGGCTGCAGCGGCCGACGGTGACTTGAACGTGGGCGGGGCACTGCCGGGCTTCCCGAAACCGGTGGCTGGCGGCGCCAAACCGATTGGCGGGGTGATCCCTGCCGCCGGTGCGGAGCTGGCGATCACTGCGGCCGCGGTTGCCTCGCAGGTCGGTACGCCTGGCAGCGATGATTACCACGCGGCTACCCAATTGCATGCGCAGATTCCACCCGCGCTGGCGGTGGCTGCGCGCGACCCGCGTGGCGCGCTGGCGGTGGTGCTGGCGCTGGCGGTGTCCGATCAACCCGAGCTGCTGGCGAAGCAATTGCAATCCGTGACGCAGGCTTTCGACGCCGCCCTGGCCGGCGCGGTTGCCAGCCTTGCCCCGCAGATCGCCGCGCTGCATCCCATGTTGCGCCTGCCACTGGCGCAACTCGCATTTCCAGCCGTGAAGCGACGCCCGCGGCCGGAGGTCACGGCCTTCGTGAAGGCGCTCGACGACCTCGTGCATGCCGACGGGCAGGTGGATCTCGACGAATACTGCCTCGCCAAACTGGTGCAGGCACAGGTGGTCGCGGCACTCGACCCGGCGGCAGGTTTCAAGCCGGGCGCGCGCAAACTCGCGGACCTTGCCGACGACCTGCGCGACCTGGTGGCGCTGGTTGCGCATTTCGGCAATGACGATGATGACGATGCCCGACGCGCCTTCCAGATGGCGCTGGCCGCCGCGCTGCCGAACGCGCAGATGCTGTACGCCGTGCCGGAGGACTGGCAGGCCGCACTCGACCGCTCGCTGGCCGCGTTGCAGCATCTCGCGCCCGAAGGCAAGCAGCTCACCGTGCAGGCCCTGACCCGTGCGATTGCTGCGGATGGCAAGGTCAGCGTTGCCGAGTCGGAACTGTTGCGGGTGGTGTGCGCGGTGCTCGGTTGCCCGTTGCCGCCCCTTTTGTCCGAGCGTCCGTGAGCGCTGCTTCGCAGGGCCTGTCAGCGAGCGTGGGATTCGAAGTCCGGGGAACGCCGCAGCCGCGATTCCCGGCCTGATTGTTCACGACCAGCGTTCCGGACTGGACTGAGCGAGCAGTAACCCGCGTGTCTCGCGGGAGTGCTCCAGCAGCTCGGGGAAGAACGCGTCGAAGTGTCGCTGCAGGATTTCCGCGTGTCGTTGCAGTTCGGGCAAGGCGGTCGCGATCGGCGAGGGCCGTGACAGCCGCGACGCGATTCCATCCAGGACTGCCGCGATGGTTGACGGATCGCCGTATGCAAGCGGCAGGCCGTGGCCGTGCATCCAGTCGATGAAGCGCCGCAATGGCGGCGGCAATCCGGCCACGCGCTCGTCCAGCAGCGCCAGCCAGCGCGTGCAGAAGGCCGCCACCGGCTCGTCGCAATAACGCGTCCAGTCGCGCACCAGCAGGTGGTCGAACCAGATGTCGAGCAGGATGCCCGCGTAGCGGCGCAACGGTGGCTGGAAGGCGTTGCGGGCGGCGACGACTTCCGGATGCGCGTCGGTGTAGCGGTCCGTGGCACGGTGGAAGCGCAAGCCTGCCTGGCGGGCGCGCGTCCACGCGGGATCGGGATGGCCGTGCCAGAAATCGCCCAGCGCGCTGCCCAGTGCAAATTCGGCGCCGCCGGCATCGGCGAGCAGGGCGTGGGCCAGGTGGTTCATTCCTATATGATGCGCCCATGCCAGACAACCTGCCTCCGGCGCCCGCCGGCTTCCCCGATGTTCCCACGACTTTCCTGCTGCCCAGCCCCGCCGGGGTGCTGGAAGTGGCCACGGCCGTGCCGGAACCCGACTGCGCGCGCGCCGGCAGCGTGGTGATCTGCCACCCCAATCCCTCGCAGGGTGGCACCATGCGCAACAAGGTGGTCACGATGCTCGAGCGCAGCCTGCGCGAGTCGGGCCTGGCGACCGTGCGCTTCAACTTCCGCGGGATCGGTGCCTCGACGGGCGCCTTCGACCATGGCGATGGCGAAACCGGTGATCTGGTGGCCGTGGCGCAGTGGCTGCGCAAGGCGCGGCCGACTGATGCCTTGTGGCTGGCGGGATTCTCCTTCGGCAGCTACATCGCGCTGCGCTGCGCCCGCTCGCTGGCGGCCGATGCGTTGATCACGGTGGCGCCACCGGCGGACCGTTACGAATTCGGCGAACTGGCGACTCCGGACTGCCACTGGCTGGTGGTGCAGGGCGAGGAAGACGAGGTGGTCGATCCGCAAAGCGTGTTCGACTGGATCGACACGCTCGACCCGAAGCCCGTGCTGGTCCGCATGCCCGATACCGGGCACTTCTTCCACCGCCGGCTGATGGACCTGCGCGGGGCGGTGAAGAATGCGGTGCGCAGCTGGCTTCCGGCACCACGTTGAGCACGTTGGAACCTGCTTTCGCTCGCGACGGTGTCAATGCACTCAATGCACACTGAAGCAATGGTGTCGAACGACACCCGAAAACCCAGCACGCTTTACGAGCAAGGCATTGCTGCGAACCTTTGGCAGGACGATCCGGCGCAGCGCGCCGCGTTGCCGGCACTTGATCGCCTGTATGCGGCCGTGAGTGCACCGCGGGCGGGCTTGTTCGCACGCCTGCGCGCGCGTGTCGCCGATCGTGCGCCCTTGCGCGGGATTTATCTGTGGGGCGAAGTCGGGCGCGGCAAGACCATGTTGATGGACCAGTTCGTGTCAGCCTTGCCCGCGGGCGTGGCGCTGCGCGTGCACTTCCACCGGTTCATGCTGGACGTGCACGCGCAGCTGCGCGAACTTGGCGAGGTGAGCGATCCGTTGCCGCGGGTTGCCGAGCGCGTCGCCGCGCGCGCTCGCGTGCTGTGCCTCGACGAATTCATAGTCACGGACATCGGCGACGCGATGATCCTGGATGGCTTGCTGCGGGCCTTGTTCGAGCGCGGCGTGGCCCTGGTCACGACCTCCAACACGCCGCCGTCCGAGCTGTATCGCGATGGCCTGCAACGCGCGCGCTTCCTGCCCGCGATCGCCCTGATCGAACAATATTGCGAGGTGCTGGAATTGGCATCGCCGCATGACTGGCGCCTGCGCGCGCTGTCGCGCGCGCCGGTGTACCTGACACCACTCGATGCGCATGCCGAGGCCGCCCTGGCGCGCCTGTTCGCCGAGCTGGCGCAGGGCGAGGTGCGGCAGGCGGCCGAACTGCGCATCAACGAGCGGGACTTTCGCGTGCGCCGGGTGTGCGCGCAGGCCGCGTGGTTCGACTTTGCGGCACTCTGCGACGGCCCCTATGGTTCGGCCGACTACATCGAGCTTGCGCGCATGTACCCCGCCATCCTCATTTCCGGCCTGCCGCAGTTCACCCCGTACAGCGAAGATGCGGCGCAGCGCTTCGTGCATCTGATCGACGAGTTGTACGACCGCCGGGTGAAGCTTGCCGTCACCGCGCAGGTGCCGGCGGTGGAGTTGTACGACGGCAAGCGCTTGCGCGGCGAATTCGCGCGCACCATCAGTCGCCTGATCGAGATGCAGAGTCGCGAGTATCTTGCCGAGGCACACCGCATGCGGATGGCTGCCTGAATGGCCTGCCTTTGCCGGCGCCATGCGACGTGGCATTCGGCGTTGCTGCATCGTCGCGGCAGCGGTCGCGTGACAGCTGTCACCGGCGTTCCCGTGACGTCCGGCCCTTACGCGACCCACACGTCGCTTGCACACTGGTCGGCGTAAAATTACAATACCGTGCGGTTCAGTTATGCGCGCTCGTGTCCCGACGCAGTCTTTGTGCCCCGACGCCCTCGCCGTCGCTTCAGACCGTTTCGCAGCCTGAATGAATCACCCAATGTCAGAATTGATGCCCGCCTCGCGGCGGATCGCGGTGGCGATCGCGGTGTTTGTGCTTGCCGGCTGTGCCGTCGGGCCGAACTACCGCGAACCGGCCGCGCCCGCGGTCGACCGCTACACGCTTGCCCCACTGCCCGAATCCACGACCACCGCCGACACCGCCGGTGGTGATGCCCAGACGTTCCTTGCCGGCCAGAACGTTCCGCAAAAGTGGTGGACCGCGTTCGGCAATGCCGAGCTGGATCGCCGCGTGCAGCAGGCATTTGCACACAGCCCGACCGTCGCCGGTGCGCAAGCCGCGTTGCGGCAGGCCGAAGAATCCGCCAAGGCCGCGCGCGGCGGGCTGTTCCCGGCTCTGGACGGCAGCGCCGGCGCCACCCGCCAGCAGCAATCCGGTGCACAGTTCGCGGGACTCGGTGGCAACCTGTCCGGCTCGAAGCCCTTCAACGTATTCAACGCCGGGGTCAGCGTCGGCTACGTGTTCGACATCTTCGGCGGCGTGCGCCGCGGCATCGAAGCGCAGGACGCTGCGGCCGATGTGCAACGTGCGAAGCTTGACGCGACCTACCTGACCCTCGCTGCGAACGTGGTGACGGCGTCCTTGCAGGAAGCGTCCTTGCGCGCGCAAGTGCAGTCCGCGGCGAAAGTCGTGGACGATCTCACCCAGGAACTCGCGATCGCCGAGAAGCAGCAGGCGATCGGCAGCAAGTCGTTCTCAGACACCCTGGGCGTGCGCACCGAACTTGCGACGGCCGCGGTCGCGCTGCCGGGCTTGCGCCAGCAACTGGCGGCGACGCAGAACCAGCTTGCCACCTACCTCGGCGTGACGCCGGCGCAACTGGACATCCATCCCATCACGCTCGACCAGGTGACCTTGCCGGCCGACATCCCGGTGAGCTTGCCATCCACCGTGGTCGCGCAGCGTCCGGACATCCGCGCCGCCGCTGCGCAGTTGCACGCGGCCACCGCCGCCGTCGGGGTCGCGACCGCCGACATGCTGCCGCGGCTCACGCTGTCCGGCAGCGCCAGCTCGCAGGCCCTGAGCAGCGGAAGCCTGTTCAAGACCGGTACCGGGGCGTGGTCGATCGGACTCAACATCCTGCAGCCGCTGTTCCACGGCGGTCAGTTGCTGCATCAGAAGCGCGCGGCCAAGGCGGGCATGGACGCGGCGCTCGCCAACTGGCAGCAGGTGGTGCTGACCGCTTTCCAGAACGTCGCCGATTCGCTGCAGGCGCTGGAATACGACGCCGCCTCGCTGAAGGCGCTGGCGACTGCCGAACACGATGCCTCGAAGTTGCTGGACCTGACCCGTTCGCAATACCGCGTCGGTGCGGTCGGCTACGTGAACCTGCTGACCGCCGAGCAGACGTACCAGGCCGCCCACATTGCGTTGATCAAGTCGCGCACCGCGCGGCTTGCCGACACCGCCGCGTTGTACGCAGCACTGGGTGGCGGCTGGCAGGGTGCTGCGGAAGGCCGGACTACGGATGCTTCCGCCGGCGATTCCGGATCCACCGATCGCAAGTGACATCGGCAAACCAAATGCTCCCCGGTCACGGCGATCAGGGATGAACGCACCAGAGATCAACCCATGAACAGATATGCAGAATCCGCCCGGCCCAAACTGACCAAGCGCCTGATCATCGTGATCGTCGCGGTCGCGATCCTGTTCGCGCTGCTGATTGGCTGGAACACCATCCAGGGCATCATGGTCGGCAAATTCATGAAGGCCATGGGCAGCCAGCCGCAGACGGTCAGCACCATGGTTGCCCGCTACCAGGACTGGCAACCCACGGTGCAGGCATTCGGCAACGTGCGCGCCGTGCATGGTACCGATCTTGCGTTTGATGTCGCGGGTCTCGTCGATGACGTGGCCGTCAAGTCCGGCGCCGACGTGCGCAAGGGCGAGCTGCTGGTGAGTCTGGTGCAGTCGCAGGACCGCGCCAATCTCGCCTCGGCGCAGGCGAGCGCGCAACTTGCGAAGCTGACCGCCGAGCGCGCGCAGAAGCAACTCGACGTGAAAGCAATCAGCAAGGCCGAGTACGACACCGCCATGGCCAACCTGAAAAGTGCCCAGGCGAACGTCGCGGCGCAACAGGCACTGGTCGACAAGAAGACCCTGCGTGCGCCGTTCGCTGGACGCGTCGGCATCATCATGGTCAGCCCCGGTCAGTACCTTGCCGCGGGCACCAAGGTCGTGACGCTGCAGCAGCTCGATCCGGTGTATGTCGATTTCACCCTGCCGCAGGCATTGCTGCAGCAGTTCGCGGTGGGTGGCGTGGTTGACGTCAGCGCCGACGCGTTTGCCGGCGTGCCGTTCAAGGGCAAGGTCACGGCCATCGATCCGAAGGTTGATCTCGCCACGCGCAACGTCGCGGTCGAGGCGACCGTCCCGAATCCGAAAAAGCAGTTGATGCCGGGCATGTTCACCAAGGTTGCGGTGGCCAGCGGCAGTGCAGCGCGCTACCTGACCTTGCCGCAGACGGCCGTTGCCTATGCGCCGTACGGCGACACCGTCTTCGTGGTGCACGAGGGCGAGCCGCCGGCGCTCGATGCCGACGGCAAGCCGGTCAAGGCCGAAGCGCCCACGGGCAAGGACAAACAGGCCGATTCGGGACCGCCGCACTACGTCACGCAGGTCGTCGTCAAGCTGGGGCCGACGCGCGGCGATCAGGTTGCGGTCCTGTCCGGCATCAAGGAAGGCGATGTCGTGGTGACCAGCGGCCAGTTGAAATTGAAGAGCGACACGCGCGTGGAGATCAACAACAAGGTGCAACCGGCGTTCGCGCCGAATCCGCAGCCGGTGGAGGAGTAGGCGCGCCAGCGCGCCTGACGGGCATTCGCATGAGTCGTCGATACACGACATCCGCGTACCTCGATCGCGCGCCGCGTGCGATTGCGGGCAGTGCGTGCGGGCGTAGCTGCGCAGGTTGGGTTTCCCCCGGACTTGATCCGGGGGAAACCCAACGTAGTCACTCGCGGGCGTTGGGCTTCCCCGGGAAGAGCACCCGGTCAGCCCAACCTACATGCGAGGCAATGGATGTCCGGCAACGAAGCCGCGTAGGTTGGGTTGAGCAAAGCGAAGCCCAACGTTGTCGCCAGGTCGTGTTGGGCTTCCCCGGGAAGAGCGCCCGGTCAGCCCAACGTACACGCTCGCCAGTCCGGGACACTCGTGCACCGTTCCGCTCGCCTTGGGCGGCGAGCGGGTTACTTTCTGTTTTGGCAGAAAGTAACCAAAGACCATTGCGCCTGTGGCGGCGGTCGAACGAACGTCATGTTCGTTCGACTGCCCTTGCCGCTAGCCGAGCGCGCGCCGGCGCGAACTCGGCCATCCATGGCCTCGAACATGCGCGCCTTGCTCGCGCGCTCGGCGTCACGGCTGCGGCACCGCCAACGGCGCGGAGCTTCGCTTCGCT
>DASSNC010000026.1:0-23125 GCA_035688305.1 Rhodanobacteraceae bacterium | reverse complement strand
CACTTCGGTTCGGACGCGGAACTTCCGCGCAGCGCATTCGACGCCCGCGCGCTGCAGCGCAAACTCGCGCGCCAGCGGCCATGCATCATCGCCTTCACCAGCAAGAACGCGGCGCGCGCCGGGCTGGCGAACGCGCCGCGGACCCTGGAATACGGGGAACAGGACTTGCGCATCGCCGCCAGCCGGGTGTTCGTGCTGCCCTCGCCTTCCGGCCAGGCTCGCGGATCCTGGGCGATGGCGCCGTGGCGTGACCTGGCAACAGCGGTACGCGCCGCGCGGCAAGCCATCGCTGGCAGCCTCGAAACTCCGCGCTAAAGAAACTCCGCGCTAAACTTGTCGGATGAATTCGATCACGCTGGCCAACCTGATCGACGGCGAGTTGCGTGCGCCTGCGGGCGCGGCATACCTGGACGTGTACGAGCCCGCGACCGGCAAGGTTTACGCACGCTGCCCCGACTCCGATGCGGACGATGTGGAAGCCGCCGTGCAAGCCGCACAGCGCGCCGCACCGGCCTGGGCCGCGTTGCCCAACGCCGAGCGCGCGCGCCATCTGCACCGGCTCGCCGATGCGATCGAGGCGCGGCTTGACGAACTTGCCGGCGAGGAATCGCGCGACAACGGCAAGCCGGTGAAGCTCGCGCGCAGCGTGGACATTCCACGCGCGGTTTCCAACCTGCGCTTCTTTGCCGAGGCCATCACGCAGTGGTCGAGTGAAGCCCACATCGATGCCCGCGCGATCAACTACACCCTGCGCCAGCCGCTCGGCGTGGTCGGCTGCATTTCGCCGTGGAACCTGCCGCTGTACCTGTTCACATGGAAGATCGCGCCAGCGCTTGCCGCCGGCAACGCGGTGGTCGCCAAACCCAGCGAAATCACGCCGTTCACCGCGTTCCGGCTAGCCGAGCTTGCCGTTGAATGCGGTTTCCCGAAGGGCGTGTTGAACATCGTGCACGGCACCGGACCGGGCGCCGGCCAGGCCATCGTCGGACATCCGCAAGTAAAAGCGGTGTCGTTCACCGGCTCCACCCGCACCGGCGCGATGATCGCCGCGGAGGCGGCGAAGTCCTTCAAGAAGGTGTCGCTGGAAATGGGCGGCAAGAATCCGGCGATCGTGTTCGCCGACGCCGACCTGTCCGACGCCAACCTCGACACCATCGTGCGCTCGGGATTCTCGAACCAGGGTGAGATCTGCCTGTGCGGATCGCGCTTGCTGGTCGAACGCAGCATCTACGACAACTTCAAGCACCGCTACCTCGCCAGGGTGCAAGCCTTGCGCGTCGGCGACCCCCGCGACCCCGACAGCGATCTCGGCGCACTGGTCTCGCAACCGCACTTCGAGAAAGTGGCCGCATGCATCCAGCGCGCACGCGCGGAAGGTGGCACGGTACTTTGCGGCGGCGAGGCGGTCACGGTCACCGGGCGCTGTGCCGGCGGCTGGTTCATCGCGCCGACCGTGATCGAAGGGCTGCCGCAGGATTGCGCCACCAACCGCGAGGAAATCTTCGGGCCGGTGGTGACGCTGATTCCCTTCGAGTCGGAGCAGGAAGCCATCGCCATCGCCAACGGTACCGACTATGGCCTGGCGGCCTCGCTGTGGACGCGCGACCTCGCGCGCGCCGAACGCGTGGCTGCGCACATCGACTTCGGCATCGTGTGGATCAACTGCTGGATGTTGCGCGACCTGCGCACCCCATTCGGCGGCATGAAGCATTCCGGCGTCGGCCGCGAAGGCGGCATCGACGCGTTGCGCTTTTTCACCGAGCCGAAAAACATTTGCATCAGTCGCAACTAACGCGGGCGCCAGCCCGCACCCAGCAAGGAGTCGAAATGCTTTCACCCGCCGAAGTGCTGCAACGCAACCGCGAATGGTCGGCCGCCATCTGCGCGCAAGACACGACATTCTTCAAGCGCCTGTCCCGGCAACAGACGCCGAAGTACCTGTGGATTGGCTGCTCGGATTCGCGCGTGCCAGCCAACCAGATCATGGGCGTCGATCCCGGCGAGGTGTTTGTGCACCGGAACATCTCGAACCTGGTGCTGCATTCGGACATGAACTGCCTGTCGGTCATGCAATTCGCGGTCGAGGTGCTGAAAGTCGAACACATCGTGATCACGGGCCATTACGGCTGCGGCGGCGTGCAGGCCGCGCTGGAAGGCAAACGCCTTGGCCTGATCGACAACTGGCTGCGCTACATCGGCGACACCCTGGAACGGCACCAGGGCATGCTCGACGCGGTCGCGCCCGCACTCCGCCACGACCGCCTGTGCGAGTTGAACGTGATCGAGCAGGTTGCCAACGCCGCCCACACCACCATCGTGCGGGATGCTTGGGATCGCGGCCAGCAACTCACCGTGCACGGCTGGTGCTACGGCCTCGCCGATGGCCTGCTCCACGACCTCGGCATGGACGTGGCGCAATTCGAGTCGCTCGAATCGCGCTACCACAGCGCCTTGCACAAGCTCGCGCCGGTCACCTGAACGCGCTGGCCCGCGGGTCCATCGCGCGCAATCGAAAATGGTGGCATCCTGCAAGCCCGGCACCCACATGGAAACCCCATGCGCTTTATCCGCCCTTCGCTGGTCATCGCCGCAGCAGCGCTGGCGCTTGCCCCGTGCTGGCGCTCTGCCAGCGCGCAGCTGCCATCGACCTGGCGCGAGCAACAGCTGGAAGCGATGGACAAGTCCGAAGCGATCATGCAGCGCGTGCACAGCCGCAAGGGTCTGCTGGCCCAATACCAGGTCATGCGGCATGCCTACGCGGCCGATGGCCACCCAGCATTTCGTGCGATCTTCGGCCAGTACATGTCGTGGTACCAGAGCTTCATCGGCGACTACGCCGACGCCGAGCGCGCATTTTCGATCCAACAGAAACCTCTGGTGGATGACAACCCGTCGCCGGTTGCGCAGCCGGGCTGGCACGCGCTGCCAGCCTTGACCTACATCCCCGCACACGCCAAGGCCTATCGGGCCGTCTTCCTCAACGAGGCCCACAACATCGCGCTCACGCGCGCGCTCACCGTGAGGTTGTTGAAGCCTCTGCGCGCCGAGGGCTTCAATGTCTTTGCCGTGGAGACCCTGTACCCGGCCGATGTCACGGCGCTGAACAAGCGCGGTTACCCGATCGCGGCAAGCGGCTTCTACACCCGCGAACCCATTTATGCGGAAATGGTGCGTACCGCACTGAAGCTTGGTTACAAGGTCGTCGCCTACGAAGCCGACGCCAACCACACCGGTGACGCGCGCGAGGCCCAGCAGGCCAAAAACCTCTGGAAGATCCTGAAGGATGACCCGAACGCCAAGATCGTGGTCAACGCCGGCTACGCGCACGTCCAGAAGGTCGGCAAGTTCCTTGGTGCGCAATCGATGGCGGAACATTTCATGAAAATCAGCGGCATCACGCCGCTGTCAGTCGAGCAAACGATCCTGATTCCGCACATGGATCGCAGCATGGACCACCCCGACTACGCTGCGATCATCTCGGCACTCCATCCAACCGAACCCAGCGTGTTCGTGAACAAGGATGGCACACCGTGGTCGTTGCGCCCTGGCTACGACATCAGCGTGATATTCCCCGAAGAGCGTTTCGTCCAGGGACGCCCGACCTGGGCCGGTCTGTGGGGAGCGCGCGTGCCGTTTTCCGTGAGCGGCGACATCTGCGCCAACCACTATCCATGCATGGTCGCGGCACGTTATGCCGACGAAGGCGACGACGCCATTCCCGCCGATCGCCTGGTGCTGGACCCGGTACCGTTGATGACCGTCGGCGACATCACGGTCACCAGCAGCACATCCAGCACCCCGGTTGCACAGTTGTATCTGCGCCCCGACCATCGCTACCGCCTGACGGTCAGCGACGAGGACGGGCGCGTGATCTCCAACAACATCATCAAGGTGACCCGCGGCTCCGCGGACGCGATCCAACGGCGCCCACCCGTCTCCGAACCGGCACCGGTGGCGTGCACGACCACGCCGGCAGCAGCCGGCTGCCAGGGTCCATCCTCGCCATGAGCGACACCATCCGCACCGATTCCGCACCCGCGCCGGTCGGCGCCTATCCGCATGCGCGCCGCGTCGGCGAGTTGCTGTTCCTGTCGGGGATCGGCCCACGCACGCCGGGCAGCGACGAGATCGCCGGCAACATCTTCAACCCGCTCGGCACCCTCGTCGCGCACGACATTGCCGCGCAGACACGCCAGGTGTTTGCCAACGTGCGTGCCGTGCTCGAAGCCAGCGGGGCGCGTTGGGAAGACCTCATCGACGTGACGGTGTTCCTCACCGACATGGCGGACGACTTCAAGACCTACAACGCCATCTGGGCGGAATATTTCCCCGATCCGGCCACGGCGCCGTGCCGCACCACGCTCGGCATCACGGCCCTGCCGACGCCAATCGCGATCGAGCTGAAGTGCATCGCGAAAACCCACGGGCAATGACCGAGGGCGGGTAGCCCGGATGCAGTGCGGCAAAATCCGGGATCAATCCGCGAGGCAGGCCTCAAGCAGCCCATGAATGATCGCCTGCACCGGCGCGGCGCGTTCGGGCAGGTATTCGAAGCTGTCTTCGTCCATGTAGGTATGTTGGACAAGTTCCAGCTGCACCGCTTCGACGCCGTCACCCGGCCGCCCGTAATGGCGGGTGATGTAGCCGCCCTTGAAGCGGCCATTGACGACGTGGCTGTACGCCGAGGCGTCGCCATCGGCGCGTTCGCGCAACACGACCTCCAATGCATCCTGCAATCCACGCGAACAACTGGTGCCACCCGCGGTGCCGAGGTTGAAGTCCGGCAGTTGCCCGTCGAAGAACATCGGCACGCGACCGCGGATGGAATGCCCGTCCCAAAGCACCACGCGCGGATGCAACGCGCGCATGCGCACCAACTCGGCTTGCAAGGCGTCGTGGTAGGGCTGCCAGTACAACTCCCGGCGCAGGGTGATCTCCTGCTCGCCGGGCTCCTCGCCCGCGCGGTAGATCGGTTCGCCGGCAAAGGTCGTCACCGGCACCAGCGCGGTCTCGCTGCGGCCCGGATACAACGCGTGGCCTGCAGGATCCCGATTGAGGTCGGCCACGTAGCGCGACCAGTGCGGCGCGATCACCGAGGCGCCAAGCTCGCGCGCGAACGCGTACAGGATTCCGACATGCCAGTCGGTATCGGGGACCCGCCGCGCGGCATCGGTGACCCGCGCTGCCATCGACTCCGGCAGCGCCGTCCCGTCATGCGGCAGGCTGACCAACAGGGGTGCCGTGCCCTCGATGAGCGTGAAATCGTCCATTGGCACATTCTAGCCGGTCAAAAACCGGGGTCAGGGCGCACCTCCCCAAGGCAAGAACGGGGCGGAATATGTCGGCAACGCCCAAAAGTGCACTCTGGGCCCGATTAATCCGGCGCCTCCGTCCCGAAATTTGCGAAATCTTCAGGCAGGCGCCCTTACCCTTGGCGATTCTGCGCGGGGGCCGCCCGGGAGAGCCCTTGACCCACATGCAAGCCATCGACGTGCGCCCCCATCGCGGCGCCTTGGTCACCGCGCTGTTGCTGGCGCTGCTGGTGGCTGCGCTGAATTTCGCATTGTGGGCGGTTTCGAACCGCCCGACCGACGTGGTGCCGTGGGATGGCCAGGCCGATGGTTTCGCCTACAGCCCGTTCCAGCGGTACCAAAGTCCCTTCAACGGCACCTTTCCGAGCGACGCCCAGGTCGATGCCGACCTCGCGCTGATGGCGAAACACACCCGCCGCATCCGCGTGTATTCGGTGCTGCAGTACCCGGAAATTCCGCGCCTCGCGATGAAGCACGATCTGGACGTGCTGGCCGGCGCCTGGCTGGACCGCCGCACCGGCAACAACGAGCGCGAACTCTCGGCGTTGATCGCACAGGCCAACCGCTGGCCGGATATCAAGCGCGTGGAAGTCGGCAACGAAGTGCTGCTGCGCCACGACGTGACCCCCGAACAGATGATGGCCTACCTCGACAGGGTCCGCGCGCACGTGCGCCAGCCGGTATCGACCGCCGAGCCCTGGGACATCTGGGAGACATATCCTGAGCTCGCCGAGCACGTCGATTTCATCACCGTGCATCTGCTGCCGTATTGGGACGGCGTGCCACGCAAGGACGCGATCGGCGAAGCGCTCGAGCACTACCAGCGCCTGCAGCAGATGTTCCCCGGCAAGCACATCGTGATCGGCGAGGTGGGTTGGCCGTCGAACGGCAACCGCTTCGAATTCGCCAAGCCGTCCACCGCCAACCAGGCGATCTTCCTGCGCGAGTGGTTCCAGGTCGCGCGCGAGCGGCATCTCGACTACTACATCATGGAAGCGATCGACCAGCCGTGGAAGGAACGCGTCTCCGGCCGCACCGAGGCCTACTGGGGTGTGTTCAACGCCAACCGGCAGCTGAAATTTCCGCTGACCGGGCCGGTGCTGGAAGACGCAACCTGGCCATGGAAGGCGCTGGCGTCGGCGCTGCTGGCATTGCTTCCAATGATCTGGTTCGCGTGGCGCTTCGCGCGCTTCAAGGTGGCCGGACGCTTCGTGTACCTCGCGCTGGCCCAGCTCGCCGCCGGCCTGATCGTGTGGTCGGTCACCGTGCCGTTCCAGTTCTACTTGAGCGTCGTCGACTGGGCGTTCCTGATCGTGCTGTTTCCGGCGCAGTTGGCGATCCTCGCGATCCTGCTGATCAACGGTTTCGAATTCGTCGAGGTGCTGTGGCGCCGCAAGTGGGTGCGGCATTGCGGGCTGCTGCCGCCCGATCCGCCCGCGCAGCAACCGTTCGTGTCGATCCACCTCGCTTGCTACAACGAGCCACCGGAAATGGTGATCGCCACGCTCGATTCGCTGGCTGCGCTCGACTACGCGAACTTCGAAGTGCTGGTGCTCGACAACAACACCAAGCGCGAGGAAATCTGGAGGCCGCTGGAAGCGCATTGCGCGAAACTCGGCGAGCGTTTCCGCTTCTTCCACCTCGAACCGTGGCCGGGCTTCAAGGCCGGCGCGCTCAACTACGGTTTGAAGCAGACCGACCCGCGCGCCGACGTGATCGCGGTGATCGATTCCGACTATGTGGTGCGCCGCGACTGGCTGGCCGCGCTGACTGGCTATTTCCACGACCGCAACATCGCGGTCGTGCAATGCCCGCAGGCCAACCGCGAGTTCGAGAACAACGCCTTCCGCCGCATGACCGCGTGGGAAGGCGATGGCTTCTTCCGGATCGGCATGCACCACCGCAACGAACGAAACGCGATCATACAGCACGGCACCATGACGATGGTGCGGCGGGTCGCACTGGAAGGCACCGGCGGCTGGTCGGAATGGACCATCTGCGAAGACGCCGAACTCGGTTTGCGCCTGATGCACGCCGGTTACGACACCGTGTACGTCGACGAGGTGATGGGCAAGGGCGTCACGCCCGCGGATTTCCGCGCCTACAAGAGCCAGCGTTACCGCTGGGCTTTCGGCGCCATGCAGATCCTGAAGGGACGCTGGAGCTGGCTGGTGCACAAAGGGCCGCTCAGCGTCGGCCAGCGTTTCCATTTCCTGACCGGCTGGTTCTCGTGGTTCGCCGACGCGCTGCACATGGTGTTCACCCTGATGGCCCTCGGCTGGACGGCGGGCATGTTGCTGGCGCCGACGGTCTTCAGCCTGCCGATGCGCCTGTTCCTGATTCCGGTGATGGGTTTCTTCGTCGCCAAGGCAGTGTTCGGCATCATCCTGTACCGCGCGCGGGTGCCGTGCAGCTGGCGCGATACGCTCATGGCCGCAATCGCCAGCATGAGCCTCTCGCACGCGATCGCGCGCGGCATCTGGATGGGATTGATCAAGCAGAAGACCGCCTTCGTGCGCACCGCAAAGAGCCGGCGCCTCTCCGGCGGCGCAGCCGGTGCGCTCGGTCCGGTGCGCGAGGAATTCCTGATGTCGATCGCGCTGATCCTCGCCATCATCGGCATGGGCGTGGTGTTCGGATCGCGCTACATCGAAGGCCAGTTGTGGATGGTGATCCTGGCCGCGCAGGCGGTGCCGTATCTATCGGCTATCGTGGGTGCATTGGTGGCACACTATTCCCACGACAAGCCCGAGGTATCACCCGATGCACATGCCACCGCACCGGCGGCGGCGCCCGCGCTCGCACCGGAAACCGTCGAGGTCCGTGCTGCCACCACCTGACGCGCACAAGGATTGACGTGCCCGCGCATCGCATACGCGCACAATCGCTAGCGGTTTTTTCGCGTTCGGCGTCGTCGCAACGATGCGAACCGGACCGGATGTTCGCTTCCCGCGTCCACGGCGACCGGTGGCCGCAGGCCGAATGCAGGCGATCGCTCCGGCACAGACGCCCATCGTCAGCCCGACGCACACCGTGCCGGATGTCTCCTTCCCCCGTTCACGGGAGAAGGCGGCCGCAGGCCGGATGGGGGCAATCGTGCCGGCAGCCACTCAACTCCGTAGTCGACATCCATGTCTTTTTCCGCGCGCCTCCCGGGCGCGCGTGTGACTTCTCTTTGCGTGGCCAAAGAGAAGTCACCAAGAGAAAGGCCACCCCGCGGATGCGCCCTGCGCACATCCGTGTGCTACGGGTGCGCTCGCGGACTCCGGGGTTCGCCGACGGCCCGTCCATGGGCCCGCGGCGAACTGGCCGGCATCCTGCCGGCCACCCTGCCGGCATTTCCTGCGTCCGCTCGCCGCATCTGAGGGGCTCCATGGGCGCGCTTCCTGCGCGCTGTGGCCGCGAAGAATGTTGTGGAATGTTGCTCCGGACGAGGCCATGGATGGCCGAGTTCGCGCCGGCGCGCGCTCGCCGAACGGCAAGGGCAGTCGAACGAACACGACGTTCGTTCGACCACCGCCACAGGCGCAATGGTCTTTGGCTACTTTCTGCCAAAACAGAAAGTAACCCGCTCGCCGCCGAGGCGAGCGGAACTCATTCGAATAATCGCGGACTGCGCGAACGTGCCCCCCATCCGCCCTGCGGGCACCTTCCCCCGCAAGCGGGGGAAGGAAGGCCAAAGCGCGCAGGTTGGGCTCACCCGGCGCTCTTCCCGGGGAAGCCCAACACGTGCGAACGTCAACGTTGGGCTTCCCCCGGACCAAGTCCAGGGTCAGCCCAACCTACGCAATTGCGCGAACGCGCACCCGGGGCACCAACATGACGCGCTTCCGCGCAAGCGTCGTCGCCGCACTCGCCCTGCTGGCCCTCGCCGCTGCGCCCGGCGCGCGCGCCGACTCGCTGAAGGTCGCGGTGACCGGGGTCGACAAGGATCTCGCCACAGCGATCAAGGATCAGCTCACCGCCAGCCAATACGCCGGGCGCAAGGACGTCAGCGCGACCCAGGTGCGCGTGCTTGCGAGCGACGCCGAGAAGCAGGCGACGGCCGCACTGCAACCGTACGGCTATTACAACGCCACCGTCGCCAGCCAACTTACGCAGGACGGAAGCGCATGGACGCTGGCCCTGACGATCACGCCCGGCCCGGCCACGAAAGTCGCAACGCTGGACATCAAGGTACCCGACGTTGCCTCGCAACTGCAGCCGGTTCGCCTGGCCGTGCGCAGTTTCCATCCGCGCGCCGGCGAGCAAATGGATGACACGCAATACGAAGCTTCCAAGGCCGCGCTCGGCAGCGCCATGTTGGAAACGGGTTGGCTTGACGCGAAGGCGACAATGCACACGGTCGAGGTGACGCGCGCGGACAATCGCGCCGCCATCCACCTGCATTACGACGTCGGCGAGCGCTACAAACTCGGCGAGGTCACGTTCGAAGGCTCGCAGTTTCGGCCGGGGTTCCTGCAGCGTTACGTGCCATGGGAAGCGGGTGACTGGTATTCGCAGTCCGACCTGCTGGCCCTGCAACAGGCACTGACCGATGCCGATTATTTTTCGATCGTCGATGTCGAACCGGAGGTGGCCCATGCGAAGGATCACGTGGTGCCGGTGAAGGTGGAAGTCGCCCCCGCCAAGCGCACGGTCTACTCCGCTGGCGTGTTCGTCGGCACCGACACCGGCCCCGGCGTGCGCGCAGGCGCCAAGCGGCGCTGGATCAACAGCCGCGGCCACACCCTCGACAACCAACTGCTGATCGCACAGCGCCTCAAGACCGCGCAGGCGATCTACACCATCCCGCGCCCCGGCCGCGACCACGCCAATTTCAACCTCGGAATCGGTTACCGCGACGAGAACACCAAGACCTCGCTGTCGCGCACCTGGTCGCTCGCCGCCAATGAAACCCGCGACTGGCACGGATTGGTACGCACACTTGGAGTGCATCTCGTGGGCGGCACCTTCACGGTCGGCAATGCCGGCGGCGACACCAACCTGCCGGGCGTCGAACACGGCAACAGCATCCTCGTGTATGCGGAAAGTGCATTGACCAAGAAGGTCTCCGACAACCCGCAGTTCGTGCGGCGCGGCTATTCGATCAACCTCGTGGCGCGGGCGGGGCCGGGCATCGACACCCGCTTCGCACAAGCGCAGGCCGACGTGGTGTGGATTCGCGGGCTGGGCCGGCGCAATCGCCTGATCCTGCGCGGCGACGCCGGCATCACCAGCGTCGCGGATTTCAGCAAGCTGCCACCGCAGCTGCGCTTCTTCGCCGGCGGCGACCGCTCGATCCGCGGTTATGCGTACCAGGCACTCGGACCGCGCAACAGCTACGGCCGCGTCGTCGGCGGCGAGCGCCTGCTGGTCGCGAGCGCAACCATCGAGCACTATTTCACGCGCAACTGGGGCATGGCCGCCTTCGTCGATTCCGGTAACGCGTTCGACGGCACCGCATTCCATCCGCAAACCGGCGCGGGTCTCGGCGTGCGCTGGCGTTCGCCCGTCGGCATGGTGCGCGTCGACGTCGGCTTGCCTATCAACAACGCGTATTACCACGGGGCGCAACTGCACATCGTGATAGGACCCGATTTGTGACGATGACACGTACGCGCAAATGGTTGCTGCGAATCGGCATCGCCGTCGGCGCGCTGGTTGCGGTCATCGTGATCGCAGCAACGTGGTTGCTGTACACAACGCCCGGCCTGCACTTCGCGCTCGACCGTGGCGTCGCGATCACGCATGGGCAATTCACCTACGCGAACGCAAGCGGCACGCTGGCCGGCGAAGCGAAGCTCGCGGGGCTGCACTACAGGAACGACGACGGCACCACTTTGCGCATCGAGCACGCGACGCTGGACCTGCAGCCCTGGGCCTTGCTGGCCCGCAGCCTGCACATCCGCAAGGCGCGCATCGACGGCATCGCGCTCGACATCATGCCGTCGAAGTCGCCGGAAGCGTCCGGCAACGCCTCGCTGCAACCGCCACTCACGTTCATGCTGGACGACATCCAGCTCACGCACATTGCGGTGAGCGAGAGCGGCAAGCCGGTGTTTGCGGCCGACAGCCTCGCGCTCGCCGGCACCTGGAGCAAGCACCAATTGGCGCTGCGCGAGCTTGCCCTGCGCGCAGCGTCCGGCAGCGTCGATCTCGACGGCAGCTTCGCCACCACACCCGGTTACCACGGGCAAGCCGATGCACACGTCGATTGGACGCAGGCGGGCACACGTTATGTCGGCACGCTGAAGCTCGGCTCCGACGGCAAGACCGCCCGCATTGACGCCGCGCTGAGCGCACCGCTGCGCGCCGACGCCAGCGCCACGCTGGCGTTGGATCCACAGCATGCTTGGACGCTGGCCGTGCAGGCACCCAAGTTCAACGCAAGCGCCCTGCCCGGCCTGCCGGCCGCACTCAAGACCTTGGCGCTCGACCTGCACGGCGCCGGCGATGCGCGCGGCGGCAAGCTTGATGGCACGCTCGCCGCCAATGACCATGTGGTCGCGCTCGACCCGGCGCAATTTTCCTGGGACGGCAAGACGCTCAAACTCGATCCACTGCGCCTGCGCTCTCCAAGCATGGCGGGCGTCGCCACGGCGACCGGCAGCGTGCACCTTGATGCGTCACCCATCACCGCCGCACTCGCCATCGACTGGCACGACGTGCAACTGCCGGCCGACCTTGTCGGGCAGACGCTGGCCACGCACGGCAGCGTGCAGGTCGATGGCAGCACCGAGCGCTACGCACTCAAGGGTGCGCTTGCGATTGGTCCTCCCGGCAAACTTTCCGACCTGCAGCTGGATCTGTCGGGCACGCCGCAGGTCGTGACCTTGAACACGCTGAAGCTGGTCCAATCGAACGGCGGGCTGGACATGCACGGCGACGTTGGCCTGCAGCCGGTGGTCACGTGGAAGCTCGACGCCACCGCGAAACATCTTGATCCAGGCACACTCTTCGCCGGCTGGAACGGCGCCATGGATTTCGCGCTCGCCACCCAGGGCAAGCTGACGCCACGCGGTCCGCAGGCCACGCTGAAACTCACCGGCGCCGCCGGAACCTTGCGCGGCCAAAGCATCGCGGGCAGCAAGGCGGACATCACCATCGCACCGGGCAACTTGCTTGCCGGATCGCTGACCCTGGTCGCGGGCGGCAGCCGCATCCAGGCCACCGGCCAGCCGGGCGCGCAGACCAATGCCACGCTTGCGCTCGACGTCGCCTCGCTGGGCGACTGGATCCCGCACACCGCGGGCAAGCTGCAAGGCCAGTTCACGGTCAAGGGCGCGTGGCCGAAACTGGCGGTGGCAGGCCACCTGTCGGGAAGCGGACTCGATGTCAGCGGGCGCCGCGTCGATACGCTGCAACTTACCGCTTCGGTACCGGACATCTCCCAGCCTGGCGGCAAACTCGACCTCACGCTCGCCGGCGTGCATGCGTCCGGATTCGACTTCGACAGCGTGACGCTGACGGGAAGCGGCACCGCGAATTCCCATCAGCTGAAGTTGGCAGCGACCGGCGCGCAACTTGGTGCGAAATTGACGCTGCGCGGAAGTTGGCGGGCGCAATCACGCGCGTGGACGGGCACGCTGTCCGACGTCGAGCTTGAACCGCAAGGCATGCCGGCATGGCACCAGCAACAGCCGAGCGCGCTCACCTGGCGGAACGGTGCAGCCACGCTCGCGCAACTGTGCCTCGGCGCGGCCACGTCGCGACTGTGCCTCGCCGGCAAGCGCGACGCCAACGGCAGCATCAGCGCGAACTACGACCTGCAGGATTTGCCGCTGCAATTGCTGGCAACCTTGGCATCCGGTGCCGATCCGTGGCTCGCCAGCGGAGACATTTCCGGCACGGGCCAGCTCACGCTTGCCGCAAACGGCACGCTCGGTGGTACCGCGTCCCTCAACGCAAGCGCCGGCCAGATCGCATTCGCCTCAACCGCCAACCAGCCCCTGCTCGCGTGGACAAGCATCAAGGTCGAGGCGAACGCCACGGGTGGCAACCAGCACGTCAGCCTGCGCGGCGCACTCGCCGCCGGCGGCCATATCAATGGCGATCTCGATGTTCGCGGCAGCACCGGCGCGTTGAGCGGCACGCTCGCTGCCGAACTGCACAGCCTCGCCTTCATCAGCGCGCTGTCCCCGGAAGTCGCCAACGTGCAAGGCAGTCTCGCGGGCCAGCTGACGTTCGGCGGCACGCTTGCGGCACCGCAGTTCAACGGCCGCCTCCAGACGCAAGGTTTCAGCGCCGAATTGCCGCGCGCCGGCCTGAAGCTGCACGATGGCGCCATCGCCATCACCGGCGATCCGCAAGGCCATCTCGCGATCACCGGCAGCATCGCCTCGGGCAAGGGCGTCCTGCACGTCGACGGCAGCACCGGACTCGCCGCCGACGCGCCGCTGCTACTGAACCTGAAGGGCGACAACGTGCTGGTCGCGGACATCCCGGCCGCGCACGTGGTCGCGTCGCCCAACCTGCAACTCACCCGCAGCAAAGGAACGTTCACGCTCACCGGCAGCATCGACATTCCGAGCGCGAAGGTGGAAGTCGACAAGTTGCCCGGCCAGGGCCCAGCCGAGGCATCACCGGATGTGGTGATCGTCGATGCACCACCCGCCGCGAAAGTTTCGCCGCTGGCGCTGGATGCCGCGATCGAGGTGAAACTCGGCAATGACGTGAAGTTGCACGGTTACGGTCTCGACGGAACCGTCGGTGGCCAGCTCACGGTGCTTGCAAAAACCGGCGCGACCGCCACCGGGCGTGGCCAGATCAGCGTGGCCGGCAAGTACCAGGCCTACGGGCAGGATCTCGACATCGAGCGCGGCCGGCTGCTGTTCGCCGGCACCCGCCTCGACAACCCCGGACTCGACATCCGCGCGGTGCGCAAGATCCGCAGCGCAGGTGTGACGGTCGGCCTCTCGGTTCGCGGCACCGCACAACGCCCCGTGCTCACCGTGATTTCCGTTCCATCGATGGAACAGGCGGAAGCATTGTCCTACCTCGTGACGGGTCGCCCGCTTAATGCGTTGAAGAGCGGCGAAGGCGACACCCTCAACACTGCCGCGCAAGCGCTCGGCGGCCTGGCCGGCGATCGCCTCGCCAAATCCATCGGATCGCGCATCGGCCTGGAGGCGGGTGTATCCAGCAGCGAAGCGCTTGGCGGCTCCGCCTTCACCGCCGGAAAATATTTGTCGCCACGATTGTTCCTCAGCTACGGCGTCGGCCTGTTCTCACCCGGCCAGGTGATCACCCTGCGCTACACCCTCAACCGCTTCCTGCAATTCGAAGCCGAGAACGCCAGCACCGGCAGTCGCGCCAGCCTCAACTACCAGATCGAGAAGTAGCGAAGGCGAGAACCGTTGCCGCAGGTCGACGTCTCAGGTCTTTGCCACGGATCTCCACGGATGGTCACGGATCGATCAAGAGCATCTTGACGCAAAAAAATTCGGGAATCCCGTTGCGTGGTCGCGCCATGTCATGGTCAACGCTTCATCCGTGTTCATCCGTGCAAATCCGTGGTCAAGCTCTTTTCGCGTCCATCAATGCGAACGGTTTCGGGTAACCGGGCGTCTCCAATACCCGACAACGCGCCTTGCAATCACGTACCGATTTCAGTATCCCGCCGCCGCGCCTTCGGGATAGCGCGGATCGTTGACGCTTTCCAGCATCTGCGTCTTCGGATTGACGACGATCGCCTCGACGTCGCCGAGGCGCCCGACTGCACGAATCTTGTGACCCATGCCTTGCAGCGCCGCCTGCACGTCAGGCGTGAATGCGTTCGGTTCGGCGAACACTTCGTCCGGCAGCCACTGCATGTGGATGCGCGGGGCGTCGATGGCCTGCTTCACGTTCATGCCGTACTCGATCACGTTGAGGATGCTTTCCATCGTGGTCGAGATGATGGTCGAGCCACCAGGGCTGCCGGTCACCATCACCAGCTTGCCGTCATGGGTAACGATGGTCGGACTCATCGAGCTCAACGGGCGCTTGCCGGGTTCGATGCGGTTGGCCTCGCCTTGCACCAACCCGAACTGGTTGGGTACGCCGGGCTTGGAAGTGAAGTCATCCATCTCGTTGTTGAGGAAGAATCCGGTATCACCAGCAATCTGCTTGATGCCGAAGAAACCGTTGACGGTGTAGGTGACTGCGACTGCGTTGCCGTGCGCGTCCACGATCGAATAATGGGTGGTGTTGGTGCCCTCATACGGACCAAGGCTGCCCTTCACCTGCGCTGACGGCGTGGCCTTGTCGGGTTGGATGCCGGCACGCAGCTTCGCGGCGTGTTCGGCCGAAAGCAGCCTCCCGATCGGGTTGTGCACGAAGGCCGGATCACCCAGGTAGGTGTTGCGGTCGGCGAACGCGCGGCGCTCTGCTTCGATGAAGTAGTGCGCGCTCCTGGTCGAATGGAAGCCCCACTGCGCCAGCGGATACGGCGCGATGATCTGCAAGGTCTCGCAAATCGTGGTGCCACCCGAGCTTGGCGGCGGCGCGGAATGAATCGTGTACCCGTGGAAACTGCACTCGATCGGCTTGGCCCATTGCGTGGTGTAGCCGGCGAAATCCTGCATCGTCAGCAAGCCGCCATGGGCCGCGCTGGCCTTCACCACAGCCTTGGCGATTGCGCCTTCGTAAAACGCCTTGCTGCCATCACGCGAAATGAGTTCGAGCGTGCGCGCGAGTTGCGGTTGTTTCAGCGTTTCGCCCGCCTTCCACGGCCGGCCGTGATTGAGGAAGATCGCCGCAACGTTCGGATGCTGTTCGAACGCCGCGGTCGAAGTATTGAGCAGATGCACATCGCCCGCGCGCAACACGTAGCCGTCCTTGGCCAGCTTGATGGCCGGTGCGATGACCTGCTGGAGGCTCAGCGTGCCGTACTTTGCCAGCGCGGCGTCGAAGCCCATCACGGTGCCGGGCACGCCGACGCCCAGCCAGCTGCGGGTGCTGCGCCCGCGCACCACCTTGCCGGCCGCGTTCTGCATCATGTCGGGCGTCGCCGCCAGCGGCGCCTTTTCGCGGAAGTCGAGGAACACGTTGCGGCCGTCTGCGAGGTGGATGGTCATGAAACCGCCGCCGCCGATGTTGCCGCAGCATGGATGCACCACCGCCAGCGCGTAACCGACCGCAACCGCCGCATCGATCGCATTGCCGCCATGCTTCAGGATGTCCACGCCAACCTGCGTGGCGAGATGCTGCGAACTCACCACCATGCCGTGTTTCGCGGTCACCAGCGGCTCGTCGCCACGTACCGGCGCGAGCGCCGAAGTGGCCTCGTGGACATCGGCGAAACCTGCACACGGCAGCAGGCTGACCGCAAGCAAGAAAGTCCACGCCGCAGCGCGCGGCAAACCCTGTTTCATCCGGATTCCTCCAGCAAGCGACTGTGCGCGGGATGCATCCCCGCTACCATCGCGCAGGCGCCGCGCGATGTCAAAGTTCACGCCGGCAGAGACATGGCCAATCCCGACCCAAGGAACCCTGCGTGAACGAATGCACGGATGACACCCTGCCCGAACCCACCCCGGCGGCCGCAGCGGCTTCGCCGCCGCCGCGCAAACCCGGCATCTGGAGCGGGCTTGGCACGGTCGTGCTGTATTTCGTTTTGCAGTTCGGCGTCTCGCTGATCGTCGGTTTGCTCGCAGGCTTCGGCATCGCCGTCAGTTACGCCATCAAGGCAGGCATGCAGCACACCAAGGTCGACGCGGATGCGATCAAGCGATTGGTGCTGCAACCGGACGTCCGCATCTCGATCATCCTCGTCACGCTGGTCGTGACGGCAATGGTGATGTTGTGGTTCATCCACCGCCGCTGGCGGCCGCTGTGGTCGGTCGCGCAGGCGCCCGGTCTGGGCTTCACGCGCTCGCGCAGTGGGTGGTGGTTCCCGATCGCAGTGGTGGCCGGACTCGTGTCCGCAATTCCGGGGGGCATGCTGGCGGAACTGTTGGCCGGCCCGCATGCGCCCAAGCAGGACATCAGCCTGTGGGCCCACAGTGTGTCGTTGGGCCTGCGCGTGCCGCTGGCCCTGACGACGGTGTGCGTCGTCCCGGTGGTCGAAGAGGCGATCTTCCGCGGCGTGTTGCTGTCCGGCCTGACGCGCCGCATGCACGTGCTGCTGGCGGTGCTGCTGAGCGCGCTGATTTTTGGCGCGGTGCACATGCCCGACTTCAAGTTTGCGTGGTACCCGGTGCCCACGCTGGTGCTGCTGGGACTGTTGCTGGCGTGGCTGCGCGTGCATTCACGCTCGATCTGGCCAGCCATCACCGCGCACGCCACCAACAATCTGGTCGCGGCGGCGACCTGGTTCCTGGTAGTGCATCCCCACCCGTGATGCGCCAGCTCGCGCCGGCGATCAATCCGTCGTGAGCGCCTGCACCACCGGATCCACCTGCATCTCGCGGCCCAGCACGCGCCCGGCCTGCTGCAGGCGCGCCGCCAGCGTCGCCTCGTCACGCGCGCACAGGGTCGCGTGGCCAACCTTGCGGCCGGGGCGCGGCGACTTGCCGTAGTCGTGCCAGTGCACGCCCGGGATCGCGAGCAAGGCATCGCGAACCGGCAACTCGCCAATCCAGTTGAGCATGCACGACGGGAAGCGCAACGCGGTGTCGCCGAGCGGCATGCCGAGTACCGCGCGCACATGGTTCTCGAACTGCGAAGTGACCGCACCTTCGATCGTCCAGTGCCCGGAGTTGTGCACCCGCGGCGCCATCTCGTTGCCGAGCAGCTGGCCACCCTTCACGAACAATTCCAACGCGAAGGTGCCGACGTAGTCGAGCTTCTCGGCAATCGCGCGCGCGTGCGCGAAAGCGGCGCGGCTCACGACGTCGGCGACCGGCGCAGGCGCAAGACTTGCCGACAGGATGCCGTCGACGTGCCAGTTGCGGGTCAACGGCCAGGTCCGGAAGTCGCCGTTGCGCGCGCGCACCGCGACCACCGAAGCTTCGAAATCGAACGGCACGAAAGCTTCCAGGATCAGGCCACGCGTCGCCGCGTGCTTGCCCAACGCCTCCCACGCTGCAGCGGCGTCACCCACCGTCTTCAGCCGGAACTGGCCCTTGCCATCGTAACCCTCGCGGCGCGTCTTCAGGATTGCCGGCGCGCCGATCTTCGCCAACGCGTCGTCAAGCTCCGCACGCGTCCCGACCGCGGCGAACTCGGCGGTCGGCAATCCGCATGCGCGGAACAGGGTTTTCTCGAGGATGCGATCCTGCGCGGTCGCCAGCGAATGCGCGTTCGGCGCAATCCGCGTGCGCGCGGTCAGCCATTCGGCGGTTGCCGCAGGCACGTTCTCGAAATCGAACGTTGCCGCGTCGACAGCGCCCGCGAACGATTCCATCTGCTCGAAGGCATCCCAGCGCGCCTGCAGCAGCGGCGCGAGTTGCCCGGCACAGGCATCGGCGACCGGATCGACGATGCGAAAGCGCACGCCCAGCGGGGCCCCGGCGAGCACCATCATCCGGGCCAGTTGGCCACCCCCAAGGATCCCGAGCGTATTCACTTCGCGCGCGCCTTGCGGTTGCGTGGACTCGCGGGCGTGCGGCGCGGATCGGGATTGTCGAGCACGTCCTCGGTCTGGCGCGCGCGAAACGCATCCAGAGCAGTGGCGATGGCATCGTCATGCAAGGCCAGGATGGCGGCCGCCAGCAGGCCCGCATTCTTCGCACCCGCTTCGCCAATGGCCAGCGTCGCCACCGGAATGCCGGCCGGCATCTGCGCGATCGACAGCAACGAATCCAGGCCCTTCAAGGCCCGCGACTGCACCGGCACGCCCAGCACCGGCAGCCGCGTCTTGGCCGCCAGCATGCCGGGCAAATGCGCGGCGCCGCCGGCGCCCGCGATGATGACTTCGATGCCGCGGGATGCCGCGGTTTCGGCATATGCAAACAACTTGTCCGGCGTGCGGTGCGCGGACACCACTTCGATTTCGTGCGCGATGCCGAGCGCCGCCAGCGTCTCCGCTGCGCGCTGCATCGTTTCCCAGTCGGATCGCGATCCCATCACCACCCCGACGCGGGGCGTGGTCGCCGATTTCTTCATGGCCGGTCCACCGCAAAACGCGGTATTGTACGCGGCATGGACAAACGATTGCTCGACATCCTGTGCGACCCGGTCACGAAGACCCCGGTGCGCCCGCTGCGCCGCGACGAACTGGACGCGTTGAACCGTGCGATTACCGACAGATCGGTCGACACCGTCAGCGGCCAGAAAGTCGCCGCCCCACTCGCCGCAGGCCTCATCACCACCGACCGCAAGGTCGTGTACAGGATCGATGACGACATCCCGGTGATGCTGGCTGACGAGGGCATCGGCACGCTGCAGTTGGGCGACTTTCCGGCCTGACGCAAGCCGTACCGTACCGCGCTGTGCGCTGATTCACGTTCCATTTTTTTGCGCGCGGCATACTGGCAGTGCCTGCCGCTGCCGGCACGCCACGGCCCTGCCCCGATGACACCGACGACGCCTGATTCCCAACCGATCTCCGACAAGAAAGTCGTAGACATCGGCGCACGCGCAAGTGCGTCCGATTCCGGCCATGTTGGCGGCTTGTTGGTGGCGCTTCGCGAGATGACGGTGCAGGCCACCAGTGCATCGACCGCGACGCTGCTCGACAACGTCGACGACACCCTGTTCGACCTCGCGGAAAAGGCCGACAGCAACGCCAACCAGACCGAATTTTTCGACGGCATGCGCGAGACGCGCAAGCGCCGTCCGCGCATCGAGCGCCTGTTTGCCGAACGCGTGGCGAGTGGATTCGCCGACTTCGCGACCGGCCGTCCCATGCACGGCAGCGACGCGCAACGCGCGGTGTCCGCCAGCGGCGAATTGAGCCTCGTGGACGATCGCGACCTCGAGGAATCCCTCGCCGTATCCAGCATGGTCGCCAAGGCCGACGGCCGGCATTCCATCGCGCTGGCGGCGCTGAACCAGCGGATGTCGGTGCTGAACAATGGCCGCACCACCAGCAACGCCAACAATCCGCTCGGCCCGAACGTGCTGACCGAAGCCTTCCGCGAAGCGCTGGGCGAGCTGGCCGACCTCAACATCCGGGTACGCCTGATCATCCTCAAGATGTTCGAGCGCTACGTGTTGAAGGATCTCGAGACCCTGTACCACGACGCCAACACGCGGCTGGTGCAGGCGGGTATCCTGCCGCAGCTGCACCACCCGCGGGCACCGCGCCGAGCGCACTCGCAAGCCTCCTCGGCCACCGCGGGCCAGACCACGCAAGGCAACGAGGGAGCCGCTGCCGGCCCGGACACTGGTGATGCGAACGCGGTGTCCGATGAACTGCACAGCGAACTGATGCACCGCCTCAACTCGTTGCTGGCGGCGCGCCGGCACGTCAGCTATGGCGCGCCGGCGGCGCGTGGGTTCTATTCCGGGGGCGGTGGCGTGGCCTCGCTCTCGCCCGCCGAATTGCTGGGTGCGCTGACCTTGCTGCAGGGCGAAGCCCAGCCGCTGCCCGCACTGCCGGTGGCAACCGACACCACGTCTGCCGCCGAGATGGTCCAGCACCTCAAGGACGAATTGATGGTGCAGATCCAGAAGCTGTCGGGACAGGCCAAGGCCAACGTCTCCGGCAGCGACGAGGACACCATCGACCTCGTCGGCATGCTGTTCGAGTACATCCTGCAGGACCACACCATCCCGGCGCCGATGCAGGTACTGCTCTCGCGCCTGCAGATCCCGTACCTGAAGGTGGCGATCCTGGATCGGCGCATGTTCGCGCACGCTTCGCATCCGGCGCGCCAGTTGCTCGACCATCTCGCCGACGCCGCCAAGGGCTGGTCGGAAGAGTCCGACCGCGACCACCGCCTGTACGACAAGGTCAAGAGCGTCGTCGAAGCCCTGCTCAAGGATTTCGATGACGACGTGGAGGTGTTCGAGCGCCAGCGCGAAGGCTTCATGCAATTCGTCGAACAGAACCGCAAGCGCTCCGAAATCGCCGAGAGCCGCGCCACCGAAGCCGCGCGCGGCCGCGAACGCCTGCAGGACGCGCGCCGCCGCGCCGCCCGCGAAATCCTCACCCGCATCGACGGCCGCAGTCTGCCGACGTTGTTGCGCGGCGTGTTGACGCGGCCGTGGGCCAACTACATGGTGTTGGTGGTGCTGCGCCAGGGCGTCGATTCGCCCGAGTTCCGCGCCGCCGTGCACTTCGTCGATGATTTCATCGCCACCGCGGACACCCCGAGTGGCGAAGCGGCGCATGCGCAATACCGCAGCGCGCTGGCCTCGCTCGAACGCCACCTGCGCACCGGCCTTGCGACCGTCGCATTCCAGGAACCCGATATCGACCGGCTGCTCGCGGAACTCTGGAAGTTCTGGCGCCGGCAACTCGGTGAGGTCGCCCCAACCACCGTCGCCGCCGAGCCCGAACCCGAGCCGGAAGTCGTCGCCGCGGCCGTACTCGGCACCAACGCCGACGCCCAGCCCGCGATCACCGAGAGCGCGCCGGACGTCGACGACGATTTCGACCCCGACGACATGTCGGTGGACATCGACTCCACGTCGTTGCAGGCCGTGCAGGCGCTGAAGGTCGGTGCCTGGATCGAATTCATCGACGCTACCGGCACCCGCGAACGCGCCAAGCTTTCGTGGATCAGCCCGATCAGCGGCAAGTACCTGTTCGTCAACCGGCGCGGCCTCAAGGTCGTGGACCGCACCGTGTACGAACTGGCCACCGACGTGCACAAACAGCACGCGCTGATCCTCGAAGAAGTCCCGCTGTTCGATCGCGCCCTCGATGCGATCGTTGACCGCCTGCGCAACGCGCAGGCCGAGCCTGCCAAGCCCTCCGCATGAGTGCCGCGGCCCCGCGGCCAACACTGCCGCCGCCCGACAGCATCCGCGCCGACGTCGCGCGCTCGCTCGCCGAAGACATCGGCACGGGCGATCGTACCGCCGCGCTGATTGATGCGCATGCAACCGCACACGCCCACATCGTCTGCCGCGAGCCGGCTGTGCTCGCCGGCAGCGCCTGGGCCGATGAATGTTTCCGCAAGCTCGATCCCGACGTGCGCATCGAATGGCAGCACGCCGATGGCGATCGCATCGCAGCCGACGCCGTGCTCTGCCGCATCACGGGCAACGCCCGCGCGTTGGTCGCGGGCGAACGCAACGCGCTCAACTTCCTGCAAACCCTGTCCGGCACCGCCACCGTCACGCGCAACTATGTCGACGCCGTGGCCGGCACCCGCGCCAGGATCCTCGACACCCGCAAGACCATCCCCGGCCTGCGCGTCGCGCAGAAATACGCAGTGCGCTGCGGCGGCGGCCACAACCACCGCATGGGTTTGTTTGACGCCATGCTGATCAAGGAAAACCACGTCACCGCGGCCGGCGGCATTGGCAACGCCATCCGCGCCGCGCGCACCGCCAACCCCGGCGTGTTCCTCGATTGCGAAGTCGAATCGCTAGACGAACTGCGCGACGCCATCACCGCCGGCGCCGACCGCGTATTGCTGGACGAATTCAGTGACGCGATGCTGCGCGAAGCCGTCACCCTCGCCGCCGGACGCATACCGCTGGAAGTATCCGGCAGCGTCAACCTTGAACGCGTCCGCGCCATCGCCGAAACCGGCGTCGATTGCATCTCCATCGGCGCGCTCACCAAACACCTGCGTGCCATCGACCTGTCGATGCGCTTCGACAAGGCCTAATCCGAAGTCAAGCGCCACGCGTCGCTGCCCTGTTTCGTACGCGGCATTCAATTCCACGGCGCCTCGGAAATACCAGGCAACCGCACTAACCGTCACGCCGGACGACAGGTTCCCGTGCAAACGTCGCGCGCACTTGCACCGCTGACGCCTCATTCCTTCTACGATCTTGAACAGCTTGTA
>DASSNC010000008.1:0-4488 GCA_035688305.1 Rhodanobacteraceae bacterium | reverse complement strand
CGGGCTCGCCAAGCGCGCCGGCGTGCGCCAACTGGTCGAGCGCGGGCTGCAGGCTGGCAGCGGCGAAAATGGTGGGTGGCGCTGCCAGCGCCCACACCGGTATCGACAGCGCAATGGCCGCAAGCAGTCCCGCCACCAAGGTTCGAAATCGTTGCATGCGCTGCATCCGGAACCGCAATCCTCACGAATTCTAATGTGGTGTCCCACAAGAATCTTCCTGATTAGCGTGCATCCTCAGCCAGCTTTTCCCTTCTCCCCCCCGGGAGAAGGTGGCGCGCAGCGCCGGATGAGGGTTCGGCTTCGCGCCGGACGGGACGCCAACGTCGGTCAGCGACTTTTCGCGTAGGCGTACCCTCACCCGCCCCTTACTCGCGCCGTCCATGGCGCTCGCCCTGCGGGCCGGCTTCCGCCGTTCACGGCCGATCCGGTCGGCCGTAGTCGGGGCACCCTCTCCCACAGGAAGAGGGGAATCCGTCAGCTGAGACTCGACACCAATCAGGAGAATCTTTTATTTGTCATTCCGGGGCTCGTCCGGAATGACAAATTATTTCCGGGACACCACACTAGCCGTGCCAACGCACGCCATCCGGTTCACGCCGGCTTTTTTCGGCGCTCGCGCAGGTACTCGGCCAGCACCACGGCGTTGCAGTGCTTGTCGTCGTGGGCCATGAACAACAGGGTCGCGTTCGAATGTTCCTTCAGCAGCGCGCGCAGTTCGGCGACAGCGTCGGGGTTGGCATCCAGCTCGGCGCGATAGCGCTTGCGGAACTCCTCGAACTTCGGCGGATCGTGGCCAAACCATTTGCGCAGCTCGGTGCTGGGCGCGATGTCGCGCACCCACGCAGTCAGTTGCAACTTGGCCTTCGACTGACCGCGCGGCCACAGCCGGTCGATGAGAATGCGCGCGCCGTCGGCCTTGGTCAGCGGTTCGGTGACGCGCCGGATACGAAATGCCATGGCCACCTCCGATTGTGTGATGCCTGTTCAACACGTCATCATAGGCGTTTCATCGTGAAAGGTACGCCATGACCCGCCGTTTGATCGTGCGCCGCTCGCCCATCCACGGCAACGGTGTGTACGCCGCTGTCGATATTCCGGCGCGCACCGTGTTGATCCAGTACAAGGGGCAACTGCTCACGCATGCCGAGGCCGACCGCATCTACGACGACAGCGCCGATACCGGGCACACCTTCCTGTTCACCCTCAACGAGAAGTACATCGTCGACGCCAACGTCGGCGGCAATAGTGCGCGCTGGATCAACCACTCCTGCGCACCCAATTGCGCCGCGTACATCGAAGAGGTGGATGGCGCACGCAAGGATCGCGTGCTGATCGAGAGCAAGCGCGCGATCAAGGCGGGCGAGGAACTTACCTACGATTACGGCATCGTGCTCGACGTGCCGCACACGCCGAAGATGAAGAAGCTGTGGGCTTGCCGCTGCGGCGCCAGGAAGTGCACGGGCACGATCCTGAAACCCAAGCGCGCGCGCTGACCCGCGCCAACGCCGTTCACGCCGTCATCCCGGCGCAAGCCGGGATGACCCGTAGCGCGCTCAGCCGCCCTTGTGCGCGCCCTCGCCGGCCGGCTTGGCCGGCTGCGCGGCCGGCGCATCCGGCCCGGTCCACTTCTTCAGCCAGTCCAGAACCGTCTGGTGCCACTGCACGCTGTTCTGCGGCTTCAGCACCAAGTGATCCTCGTCCGGGAAGTTCAGGAACTCGCTGGGGATGCCCTGCCGCTGCAACGCGGTGAACGCACCCAGGCCCTGCGTCACCGGAATGCGGTAGTCGTGATCGGAATGGATCACCAGCATCGGCACACGCCAGTCCTTGACGTGATTGAGCGGGTTGAACTTCTCGTAGTTGTCGGGATGCTCGAACTGCGTGCCGCCGTTCTCGTGTTCCTCGAACCACAACTCTTCGGTCGCGTAGTACATCATGCGTGCATCGAACACGCCGTCATGGTCTACGAAACACTTCCACGGCTGGTTCCACACGCCGGCCATCCAGTACACCATGTAGCCGCCGTAGCTCGCGCCGAGCGCGCAGGCGTCGTTGCCATCCAGGTACGGGAACTGTTTCAGCGCCGCAGCCCAACCCTTCTGCAGGTCCTCGAGCGGGCGATCACCCCAATGCCCGGAGATCGCGTCCGTGAACGATTGCCCGTAACCAACCGAGCCGTGGAAATTGATCGCGACCACCGCGAAGCCTGCGCCCGCGTACGTCTGCGGATTCCAGCGGTAATGGAACTCATCCGGCCAGGCGCCTTGCGGACCGCCGTGGATCAGGAATGCGACCGGATATTTGTGGCCCGGCTTGGCGCCCACCGGCGGCATCACGTAGCCATACACCATTTCGTTGTTCCAGCCGATGAAGTGGAACCAGTGCGCCTTGGAAAATTGGATGTCCGCCAGGCGCGCGGCATTGAAGTGCGTGACCTGGGTGAGACCGGCGCCGTCCGGTTTCAGCGTGTACAGATCGGTCGGATGACTGAAGTCCTGGCGCGCGGCGACAACCTTGTCACCGGCCACATCGAAGCCCAGCACGCTGCCGTCGCCGAGCAAGCGCGTCACTTCGCCGTTGGCCACGTGCACGAGGAACAAGCCGACGTTGCCTTCATCGGCAGCGGTGGTGTAGAGCGTCTTGCCGTCGGCCGAGAGCGTCAGCGGACCGGCAGAACGGTCCCAACGCGGATCGATCTCGCGGATCGCGCCGGTGGCAAGATCCAGGGCCTTGATCGCGAAGCGGTCGGCCTCGAATCCGGGCACCTTCATCGCGAGGTAATACAGCGTCTTGCCATCGTGCGACGGCGTCGGGAACGCATCCCACGCCTTGTTCGCAGCGGTCAGGTTTTTCGGCGCAGCGGAACCATCGGCCGGTACCGAATAGATGTCGAAATTGGTGGACCAGGCTTCCGTCTTGCCGGCGATGCGCACGTCGAAATAGATCGTCTTGCCGTCCGGTGACCACGCATACTCCGCGTTGCTGCCGTCGGGCTTGCTGGGCACGTCGCCGTCTATGCCCTTCGTCACCAGCACGGGTTTGGATGAACCATCCAGC
Source organism: Rhodanobacteraceae bacterium (assembly GCA_035688305.1). GTDB lineage: Bacteria > Pseudomonadota > Gammaproteobacteria > Xanthomonadales > Rhodanobacteraceae > 66-474. The sequence continues at coordinate 1,431 of DASSNC010000008.1, read as the reverse complement.
GGCATCACGAACAACTGGCCGCGGCGATGATCCGACCACGCGTTCCAATGCCGCACGAACAGGCGGTGATACAGGCGCCCGGTCGCCTTGACCTTCTTCTGCGCGTCGAGCCTCTCGCGCGTGCATTCCAGCGTCGCGCAATCCTCGAACATCTGCGCCGAGAACAGCAATTGCTTGCCATCCGGCGACAACTTGAAGTTGTCGACATCGAGCGGCAGGTGCGTGACCTGCACGGGCGCGCCCCCGGCGACCGGCGCCGACCACAACTGCGTCGAATCCTTTTCGGTTGCAAGGAAATACACGGTCTTGCCATCCGGCGAGAACACCGGACTGTTGGCGCCCAGCTTCGGATCGGTCACCCGCCGTGGCGTGGCGTCCTTGTGCGCGAGGTCCAGCAACCACACGCTGGTCACGCCCTTGTTCGCCTCCCAGTCGGTGCTGCGCACCGTGAAGGCAACTTCATCGCCATGCGGAGCCAGATGCGGATCGGACACGCGATCCATCATCGCGAGGTCATGCGCGTTGAACGGATGTGTTGCAGCCATGGCAGCTCCCGAACCCAGGACCAGCGCGAGCGCGCAGGCGGCGTAGTGAAGTTTCATCATGAGTCTCCGGCATTGGTCGGATGAATAAGGCACCGTACGGTGCGCCGCGCGTGCTTGCAAATCAGTGTTGTGTCGGCGCCGGCGCCGTGGGCGCGGATGCCGCGACCGCGCCACTCCCGATGTTCGCCGCAAGGAACGCGTCGACACGCTGGAACAACTCGGCGATGTTCTTTTCGTCGTAGAAGCCGTGTGCTTCGTCAGGCTTGTACATCCACTCGTGCGGGATGCCGCGCTTCAACAAGGCCATGTGCATTTCCTGGCCCTGCACCGGCAACACGTTCGTGTCCTTGCCGCCCACGATCAGCATCACCTTGGCCTTCAGCCGGTCCAACTGGTAGAACGGCGAATGTTGTGCCAGTACGGTTTCATCCGTGCCGACGGTGCGCTTCCAATAGGTCTGGTCGTCATACGTCTGCTGGTCATCCCCGCGGAATACCATCTTCGGCAGGTTGTAGATCCCGACGTAGCCGATCGCGCACTTGTACAGGTCGGGCTCCTTCACTGCGCCCTCGAGCGCCGCATAACCACCGTAGCTGCCCCCGTAGATGCAGATCCGGTTCTTGTCGGCGATGCCTTGCTGGATGGCCCAGAGCGTCGCATCGGTGACGTCATCCTGCATCGTGCCGCCCCACTGTTTCCAGCCAGCCTTCTCGAAGTCATAGCCATAGCCGCCCGAACCGCGATAGTTGACTTGCAGCACCGCATAGCCGCGCGTGGCCATCGCCTGCACGTACGCGTGATACGTCCACCAGTCACGGATGCCGTACGGGCCACCATGCACGAACACCACCATCGGCAGGTCTTTCGCACCCTGCTTGCCGGGCGG
>DASSNC010000005.1:0-41075 GCA_035688305.1 Rhodanobacteraceae bacterium | reverse complement strand
GCGCGCGGCGAGATCGGCTATTCGGCCTCGTTCCTCGAATGGTTCGCCGAGGAAGGCAAACGCTTGTATGGCGACGTGATCCCCGGCCACCAGGCGGACAAGCGCATCGTCGTGACCCGCCAGCCGGTAGGCGTGGTCGCTGCCATCACACCCTGGAATTTTCCGTCCGCGATGCTCGGGCGCAAGCTCGGCGCCGCGCTCGCGGCCGGTTGCACGGTGGTGTGCAAACCCGCGCTCGAGACACCGTTCTCGGCGTTCGCATTCGCCGAACTGGCCGAGCGCGTGGGCATTCCGCCCGGCGTCATCAATATCGTCACCGGGCGCGACGATGACGCGATCGGACGCGCGCTGACTTCCAGCCCCATCGTGCGCAAGCTCAGCTTCACCGGTTCGACCGCGGTCGGCAAGCTGCTGATGGAGCGCTGCGCGGAAACCATGAAGCGGGTCTCGCTGGAGCTCGGCGGCAACGCGCCCTTCATCGTGTTCGACGATGCGGACATCGATGCCGCGGTCGCCGGCGCGATGGCGAGCAAGTTCCGCAACAGCGGCCAGACCTGCGTGTGTGCCAACCGCTTCCTGGTGCAGGACGGCATCCACGATCGTTTCGCCGAAGCGTTGGTCGCGGCGGTAGGCAAGCTGAAGGTTGGCAACGGTCTCGACGAGGGCACTACGCAAGGACCGTTGATCGACGGCAAGGCCGTTGAGAAAGTTTCCGCGCACGTTGCCGATGCGCTCGCGCACGGCGGCAGCGTCATGTGTGGTGGCCACCCGCACGCGCTCGGCCACACCTTCTTCGAACCGACCGTGATCGCGGGTGCGACGCCGGCCATGAAGCTGGCGCGCGAGGAAACCTTCGGCCCCGTCGCGGCGTTGTTCCGTTTCAAGGACGAAGCCGAGGCCATCGCGCTGGCCAACGACACCGACGCCGGCCTCGCGGCGTATTTCTACACGCGCGATCTTGCGCGCAGCTGGCGCGTGCGCGAAGCGCTGCAGTACGGCATCGTCGGCATCAATACCGGGATCATCTCCACGGCGGTCGCGCCGTTCGGCGGCGTCAAGGATTCCGGCGTCGGCTCGGAAGGCTCGAAGTACGGATTGCTCGATTACACGGTCCTCAAGTACACCTGCATCGGCGGCATCCAATGAAGGTGTGGTGGCGCGCCGCCACTGCTGGGGCAGCACACGCCATCGGTGCTGTCGGACTGGCTGGGACTGGATGCGCAAAGCATCGACGCGCTTGAACGCGATGGCGTTATCTTCGCTGGCGCGGGGGATTTACGCACGCCGTTCCGAGCGCGACCTGCACGCAGGCGCCGGCCACAGGGCCGACATTGCGAAGGTTCATTGATCGGTTGGTGGGCGGTGCAGGGATCGAACCTGCGACCACTGCCGTGTGAAGGCAGTGCTCTACCGCTGAGCTAACCGCCCACGCGAACCGGCAAGTTTACGGGTGGTCATGGCGGCGGTCAATCCGCTCCGGGGCCATTGCTACAATCCGCGGATTCCCTCGGCCACCACGGACCTTGCTGCCATGGAACACATCCTGCACGCGCTTGCCAGCTTCCAACTTACGCCCTGGAAGGTCGTCGGCTACCTCGGCATGGTGATGTTCACCAGCCGCTGGTTCGTGCAGTTGTATGCGACGCGCAAGCACAAGCGCGTGGTGATGCCGCTGTCGTTCTGGGTGCTGTCGGTGTGCGGCAGCGTCCTGCTGCTGGCGTATTTCATCGTCGGCAAGAACGATTCGGTGGGCATCCTTTCCAACCTGTTCCCGGTGTTCGTGTCGGTGTACAACCTTGCGATGCACCTGCGCCACCATCGCAACAGCACTACCGGGGACGCCACGGCTTAACGGTTTCCGGACGGATGGTGCAATGGAAGGGCGGGTGGGTTACGATCCGGCACGACCACGTCATCCATGGTCGAGGGGTTCCAGCAAGCAAGCGGTTCAGGACGTTCAAGTTGCGGCAGGCGCAGGCGCGCCCGCCGCCGACACGGGCGATGTCAGCCCCACCACGTGAACAGGAGTCAACATGAACGCGCAACTCGCTCCAAGGGATTCAACGATGTCGTTGGGCGATTGGCTGATCACGCTGATCGTGCTTTGCATTCCGATTGTCGGGCTCATCATGGCTTTCGTCTGGGGCTTTTCCAGCGGGACCAACATCAACAAGCAGAACTTCTGCCGGGCGACATTGATCCTGTGGCTGATCCTGATCGCCCTGTACATCGTGCTGTTCGCCGTGTTCGGTGCCGCACTTTTCTCGGCCGCACACAGCATGAGCGGCGCAACGATGTAGCTGACTGCCCGGTGCGGTCCGCTCGGGCCGCACCGTTGGCGCTTCAATCCGGGTCGTAATCAAGATTCGCCGACAACCAGCGCTCGGCTTCCGCGAGTGTCCAACCCTTGCGGATTGCGTAGTCTTCGATCTGGTCTTTCGTCAGTTTTCCGACCACGAAATACTGGCTGTCGGGGTGGCTGAAATACCAGCCCGAAACCGCCGCCGCCGGGTACATCGAGAAGCCTTCAGTCAGTTCGATGTCGGCATTGCTGGTCGCATCCAGCAGCCGGAACAGCGTGGCCTTTTCGGTGTGATCGGGGCAGGCCGGGTAGCCCGGCGCCGGGCGGATGCCGCGGTACTTTTCTCCGATCAATGCGTCGTTGTCCAGCGCCTCGTCGGCCGCGTAACCCCAGTACTTCATGCGCACTTCGCGGTGCATCCACTCGGCCAGCGCTTCGGCCATGCGGTCGGCAAGGGCCTTCAGGATGATCGCAGAGTAGTCGTCGTTGTCCTTGCGGAAGCGTTCGAGGTGTTCCTCGATGCCGAGGCCGGCAGTAACCGCGAAGCCACCAATCCAGTCCTGGATACCGGTGTCCTTCGGTGCGATGAAATCGGCGAGGCACAGGTTGGGACGCTCGACCGGCTTGTCGGCTTGCTGGCGCAGGTGGTGGAGCATCACACGCTGTTCCCTTCTCCCCTCGGGAGAAGGTGCCCCGTCAGGGGCGGATGAGGGTCCGGATTCGCCGGAACGTCGCGCGTGATCCGAACCCTCACCCCCAGCCCCTCTCCCGGAGGGAGAGGGGAGCGTGAGTTCGATGTCATCACCGATGCGCGACGCCGGCCAGAATCCGATCACGGCTTTCGCGCGCAGCCATTTTTCGGCGACGATCTTCTTCAGGATTGCCTGTGCGTCGTTGAAGAGCTCGGTGGCCTGCGCGCCGACCACCGGATCGGTGAGGTTTGCCGGGTAGCGGCCGTGCAATTCCCAGGCCTGGAAAAATGGCGTCCAGTCCGTCACCTGCAACAACTCGGTGATCGGAATGTCGTCGATGACCGTGATGCCGGGCTTGTTGGGCGTGGGCGGCGTGTAGTTTGACCAGTCAAATTTGGCGCCGTTGGCGCGGGCGGCCTTCAATGACACCAGTCGCTTGGTCGGGCCGCGGTTGCGGTGGCGTTCGCGTACGTCGGCGTATTCGGCGCGGACCTTGGCGAGAAATCCGTCCACCAGTTCCTTGCTGACCAGGGTCTGCGCGACCCCGACTGCGCGCGAGGCGTCCTTCACCCACACGCAGGCGGTTTCGTAGTTCGGTTCGATTTTCAGCGCGGTGTGTGCGCGCGAAGTGGTGGCGCCGCCGATCAACAACGGGATCTTGAAGTTCTGCCGCTTCATCTCCTTGGCGACGTGCGCCATTTCTTCCAGTGACGGCGTGATCAAGCCGGAGACGCCGATCATGTCGGCGTGTTCGGCAATCGCGGTGTCGAGGATCTTCTGCGCCGGCACCATCACGCCGAGGTCGATCACCTCGAAGTTGTTGCAGGCCAGCACCACGCCCACGATGTTCTTGCCGATGTCGTGCACGTCGCCCTTGACGGTCGCCATCACGATCTTGCCGTTGGACTTGCTGACGTCGCCGCTCTTTTTCTTTTCCTCTTCCATGAACGGCAGCAGGTAGGCCACGGCCTTTTTCATCACGCGTGCCGACTTCACCACCTGCGGCAGGAACATCTTGCCGGCGCCGAACAGGTCGCCGACCACGTTCATGCCGTCCATCAACGGGCCTTCGATCACGTCCAGCGTGCGGGTGGATTGCTGGCGGACTTCCTCGGTATCTTCGACGACGAACTGGTCGATGCCGTGCACCAGCGCGTGTGCGAGCCGCTTGGCCACCGGCAGCTCACGCCACGCCAGCTTGTCGTCGTTCCCGGCTCCCCGTTCCCCGTTCCCGCTCTTGTGCTTTTGGGCAATCTCCATCAGCCGTTCGGTGGCATCCGCGCGCCGGTTCAACACCACGTCCTCGACGCGCTCGCGCAATTCCGGATCCAGCTCGTCATAGATCGCGAGCTGGCCGGCGTTGACGATGCCCATGTCCATGCCGGCCTTGATCGCGTGGTACAGGAACACGCAATGGATCGCTTCGCGCACGCTGTTGTTGCCGCGGAACGAGAACGACACGTTCGACACGCCGCCCGACAGGTGTGAATACGGGAAGCGCTGCTTCAGAAGCTTCGCAGCCTCGATGAAGTTCACCGCGTTGTTGGCGTGTTCCTCGATGCCGGTGGCGATCGGAAAAATGTTGGAATCAAAGATGATGTCTTCGGGCGGGAAGCCAACTTCTTCGGTCAGCAGCTTGTACGAACGCTCGCAGATTTCGAGACGGCGCGCGACCGTGTCGGCCTGGCCGTCCTCATCGAAGGCCATCACCACCGTGGCCGCGCCGTAGCGCAGGATCTTGCGCGCCTGTGCGAGGAACGGGCCTTCGCCTTCCTTCAGCGAAATCGAGTTGACCACGCCCTTGCCCTGCAGGCATTTGAGGCCCGCCTCGATCACGCTCCACTTCGAGGAGTCGACCATCACGGGGATCTTGGCGATGTCGGGTTCGGCTGCGATCAGGCGCAGGAACTTCACCATCGCGGCTTCGGAGTCGATCAGGCCCTCGTCCATGTTGACGTCGAGGATCTGCGCCCCGCTTTCCACTTGTTGGCGCGCGACTTCCACCGCTTCGTCGTAGCGGTCTTCCTTGATCAGCTTCTTGAACTTGGCCGAACCGGTGACGTTGGTGCGCTCGCCGATATTGATAAACAACGAATCGGGCGTGATGACCAGCGGTTCGAGCCCGGAAAGGCGGGTGTAGGGAATGGATCGAATCATGTCTTGTGCCACGAAGTGAGAGGAGCATTTACCACGGATCTACACGGATGAACACAGATCAAGATCAGCCAACGAAGGCAAGAGCATTTCGACACGGATCAAGGCGGATCAAGACGGATGACAAAGCTTCCTGATTGGCAATTTTTCTCAGCTCGGCCTGGTGCCGCGATTCGTTGCAGATCGGCTGTAATCCGTGTCAAACGGCTCTCGCTTGCCGTCATCCGTGTTCATCCGTGTAGATCCGTGGTAAAGCCTTTGACGTGAGTTTTTTTGCGCAGGATGAGTTCACGCGGCTTCGGCTTGCGACGGCAGCGCGCGTGGTGCGACGTCGCGCACGGCCGCGGCGATGGCGGCGATGTGCGCGGGGGTGGTGCCGCAGCAGCCGCCGACGATGTTGAGTAAACCGGCGCGGGCGAACTCGCCCAGGGTCTCGGCCATTTCTTCCGGCGTTTCGTCGTAATCACCAAACGCATTCGGCAGGCCGGCGTTGGGATGCGCGCTGATATGGCAATCGGCGACGCGCGACAGCGCTTCGATGTGCTCGCGCAGGTCCTTCGCGCCCAGCGCGCAGTTCAACCCGACGCTGAGCGGGCGGGCGTGCGCGACCGAGTACCAGAAGGCTTCGGCGGTTTGCCCGGAAAGCGTGCGCCCGGAACGGTCGGTGATGGTGCCTGAAATCATGATCGGCAGGCGGCCGCCGAGTTCGTCGAAGGTGCGGGCGATGCCGGACAGCGCAGCCTTGGCGTTCAGCGTGTCGAAGATCGTTTCCACCATCACGATGTCGGCGCCGCCCTCGACGAGCCCGTGGGTCGAGTCGGCGTAAGCATTTTCGAGTTCATCGAAATCGACATTGCGGAAGCCGGGGTTGTTGACGTCGGGCGAGAGCGACGCGGTGCGGCTGGTCGGACCGAGCACGCCGATCGCGAAACGCGGCTGCTCTGGCGTGTTGCGTTCGGCTTCGTCGCAGGCGCTGCGCGCCAGCCGCGCGCCCTCGCGGTTCAGCTCGCGCACGAGATGCTGCAGCGCGTAGTCGGTCTGGCTGATCGAGGTCGCGTTGAAGGTGTTGGTCTCGACCAGGTCCGCACCGGCGTCGAGGTAGGCCCGATGCACGTCGCGGATGATCTCCGGATGGGTCAGCGAGAGCAGGTCGTTGTCGCCCTTCAGGTCGTGTTGGCAGCCATGGGCGTTGGCGTGTTCGCCGCTGTGGGTGTGCACGTGCCGGGCATCACAGCCCGGCGCGAAACGCTCGCCGCGGTAGCCGGCTTCGTCCAGATGATGGGCCTGCAGCATCGTGCCCATCGCGCCGTCGAGCATGAGGATGCGTTGTGCCAGCGCCGCGTGCAGCTTCTCGACGCGTTCGGGGTGTAGCCATGGGAGCTCGGTCATCGTGGTTCTCCTGTCGCGTTTCCCCTCTCCCTTCGGGAGAGGGTGGCGCGAAGCGCCGGGTGAGGGTCCGGCGCTTGCGTGATACCGCGCAAGGCATGGGTCCTCACCGCGATCCATCTCCCGGTGGGAGAAGGCTTGTTCATGTCGGTTTTCTTGCCAGCAGACTCAGCACTTCGAAATGCGGCGGACGCGCTTCGCGCGAGATCCGCTCGCAGCTGATGACTTCCAGCCCGGACTTGAGCGCAAAGGTTTTCAGGTCTTCGCGCCTGAAGCCGAGGTTGGTGTGGTCGAAAGGTGCGACGGCCGCGCGATGGGCGTGTTTCGCCAGTGTCGCGGCGAGCAGGCGACCACCCGGTTTCAGCACGCGCGCAGCTTCGGCGATCGCGTGTTGCGGGCGGTCGCTGTAGGTGAGGGCGTGCATCATCAGCACGAGGTCGAAACGGCGGTTGCCTGGTTTGAAGACATCGCCGAGCGCGTGCATGTCGCCTTCGACGACTTCGACGTTGCGGAAACTCTTCAGGCGTTTGCGCGCCGCGCTGACGACGTTGGGGCTGGAATCGACGCACACGATCTTGTGCGCGTGCGGCGCCAGCAGTTCCGCCAGCACGCCGTCGCCCGAGGCGATGTCCAGCACGTCGCCGGTCGCGAGCAATTGCAGCAAGGTGCGCGCGAGTGTTTCCCAGGTGCGGCCCGGCGAATAGTGGCGCTCCATGTCGCCGGCGACACTGTCGGCCCAGCCGCGCTCACGCGCACGCGCCGCCAGCACCGAGGGCAGGCGCTGCGCGTCCGCATCGAGCAGCGAGTCGTCGACGCCGTCTTCCAGTGCCCGCAGCAGGTCGGCGGCGCCGTCGAAGCCGGCCTCGTTGAAGCGATAGTAGGCCGACACGCCGGCGCGACGATCGCGCACGAGTCCGGCTTCCTTCAGTTTTGCGAGGTGGGTGGACACGCGCGGCTGCGCAAGGCGCAACACCGCCGACAATTCGGCGACGGTCAATTCTTCGCGCCGCAGCAGCGCCAGCAGCCGTACCCGGGTGGGGTCGGACAGCAGCCGCAGCAACGCGGTGGCGGAAACGAGATCCAGCATTCCATCTTTATATCAGGATGGAAAGATAAAACAAAGTGCGTGACTGCTTTCGGGCCTGTGCGCGGCGTCCGGGACGAGGGCAGGCAGCTGCGGTTATCATGGGCTGTTCGGCCGCATCGAAGGGGGCCGTGCGTGACCAATCCTGTCGAATGAGGTGACCCGATGGATTTTCATTTTTCCGAAGAACAATTGCAGATCCAGGCCATCGCGCGCGATTTCGCACAGAAGCGCATCGCCCCGGTCGCGGCGGAGTTCGACAAATCCGGGCAATTCCCGCTCGACAACATCCGCGAGATGGGCAAGCTCGGCCTGATGGGCATCGAGGTGCCGGTGGAGTACGGCGGTGCCGGGATGGATTCGATCAGCTATGTGCTGGCGATGATGGAGATCGCGGCTGCGGATTGCGCGCATTCGACCATCATGAGCGTCAACAACACGCTCTATTGCAACGGACTGCTGAAGTTCGGCACCGAAGAGCAGAAGCACAAGTACGTCACGCCGATTGCATCCGGCGAAGCGATCGGTGCGTTCGCGCTGACCGAGCCGCAATCGGGCTCCGATGCCACCGCGATGCGTTGCCGCGCGGTGAAGCAGGCCGACGGCAGCTACGTGATCAACGGCAAGAAGAGCTGGATCACCTCCGGGCCGGTCGCCAACTTCATCCTGCTGTTCGCGATGAGCGATCCCGAAAAGCACTCGCGCGGCATCACCGCGTTCATGGTCGACACCTCGCGCAAGGGCTTCGGCCGCGGCAAGACCGAGCCGAAACTCGGCATCCGCGCGTCGGCCACTTGCGAAATCGAATTCGACGATTACGTTGCGCAGCCCGACGAAGTGGTTGGCGAGGAAGGCCACGGCTTCAAGATCGCGATGGGCGTGCTGGATGCCGGCCGCATCGGCATTGCCTCGCAGGCGGTGGGCCTGGCCCGCGCCGCGTACGAGGCCACGCTGGAGTATTCGCGTGAGCGCAAGGCCTTTGGCCAGCCGATCGGCTCGTTCCAGATGACCCAGGCCAAGATCGCCGACATGAAGTGCAAGCTCGAGGCCGCGCAGTGGCTCACCTTGCGCGCAGCATGGTGCAAGCAGGAATCGGCCAGGACCGGTGCGCGTTTCTCGACCGAAGCGGCGGTTGCCAAGCTGACCGCGTCGGAAGCGGCCATGTGGATCACCCACCAGGCCGTGCAGATCCACGGCGGCATGGGTTACTCGAAGGAAATGCCGCTGGAGCGCTATTTCCGCGATGCCAAGATCACCGAAATCTATGAAGGCACCAGCGAAATCCAGCGCATGGTGATCGCCCGCAACGAGACGGGCCTGCGCTGAGGCGCGCTTGGATCCCGACATGAACCAGGCCGCACGCAGGGCGCTGGTCACCGGCGGCAGCGGTGACATCGGCGGCGCGATCTGCGCTGCATTGGCGCGTGATGGCTGGCACGTCATCGTGCACGCGCACGCCCACCGCGAGCGCGCCGATGCGGTCGTCGAAAAACTCCATGCGGACGGCGGTCACGCAGAAGTCGCCGCCTTCGACGTGACCGACGCCGAGGCCACGCGCACGGCGCTGGAAGCATTGCTGGAATCCGGACCGATCCTGGCGCTGGTCCACAACGCCGGCATCCACGATGACGCGCCGCTGGCCGGTATGAGCGAGGCGCAATGGCGGCGCGTGATCGACGTGTCGCTGCACGGGTTCTTCCATGTGACGCATCCGCTGCTGTTGCCAATGGCGCGCGCACGTTTCGGCCGCGTGGTCGCAGTGTCGTCGGTGGCGGCGACGCTCGGCAATCGCGGGCAGGTCAACTACGCCGCGGCGAAGGCCGGATTGCATGGTGCCGTGAAATCGCTGGCGCGCGAGATGGCCTCGCGCAACATCACCGCCAACGTGGTTGCGCCCGGCGTCATCGAAGGTCGCCTGACCCACGAGCTGTTCACGCCGGAACAACTGAAGGCCGCCGTGCCGGCAGGCCGCACCGGCACGCCCGCCGAAGTTGCCAGCGTCGTCGCATTCCTGTGTTCGGACGCGGCCAGCTACGTGAACGGGCAGGTGATTGGCGTGAATGGCGGCATGGGCTAGGAAGCCCCCGAAACCCTGCTGCGCTCGCCAGCTTGCGCGCCGGCGGTGCTCGGAATGCTCATGTACTGACGTGTACACTCCGCTTCCTGCGCTCCGGCGTCGCACAATCTGCCTTCGCTCGCGACGGCTTTCGGAGGCTTCCGCGCGGATTCAAGCCCCTGCCGCACCCGTGGCTTGTGAGAGCGGGTGGTGCGAGGCTCAAGCCGCTTCCTCGAACAACGCCGGCTTTTGAGTCGCGCTTGCCACCGAACGCAGCGGACCGATGTCCAATTGCGGTGCGTCACGTGATGCAGCTTCGCTGATCGCACCAGCGAGTCCGTGCAACAGGTCGATGTGCTCGTGCATGCGGCTGCGGATTCCGTCCTCGTCGAGGACGTCGTGCAGCCGCGCGTTGATGCGCACGAACCAGTCGAGGTCGCGTTGGTCGAGCCAGCGTGGCATCGCCGCGGCGTGGCCGTGCGCGTGCCAGTCACGGAACAGTGCCTGCATCTCGACGTTCAAGGCCTCGACATCGATCAGATCCGCTTCCAGCGCGGAAAACAACGCGATGTCGGCCTGCCAGCCGCCGATCATCAAGGGCGCCAGGATGCCCCAGTAATAGGTGTAATCCCACAGCACCTTGGCGGTCATCACGCGCGCGTCGCCGAACAATCCGTACTGCCCGCGGTACAGCGCCAGCATGTTGCGGTAGAACGAGAAGAACAGCTGCTGGTACTGACGTGCGATCTGCTTCAGCGAACCGCCCGCCATTTCATGGGCGACCATTTCGGTGATGTAGGTATTGGCGATCGATATGAAATCCCCGCCGGGCGAGTAGAACGGGTCGAGGAACAATCCGGCCTCGCCCGTCAGTGCCCAGCGGTCGGCACTGAACACTTGCTTGCAACCGTAGGACACTTCGCGCAGGAAACGGAAATCCAACAGGGCGTCGTGGTGGGCGGTCAAGCGCTTCGCGAGCGCAGGCTGGTGGATCTGCAACCAGGCCAGCGCACGCTCGAAGGAATTGAAATTCTCGACGGGGTGCGCGGCGGTGTCGGCGACGATGCCGATGGAATGTGCGCCGGACGCCAGCGGAATCAGCCACACCCAATAGCCGGGCCCGCACAGGTGGTTGGTGGAGCGCCAGCGCTCCTGGGGCTGGCAACGCTCGCGGAACGCAGGATCGGTGCACCAGTCGTCGACGGCGAGGCGCGCGTCGACGCGGAACCACGCTGCGCCGATGCGGTGCCCGTTGTCCACGTCCAGGCCAAGTTGCCGGCGTAACAGACCCGCCCGCCCGGAGGCGTCGATCAGCCAGCGGGCCTCGATGATTTCCGCGTGTCCGTGGCGTTCACAGGTGATCGTGTGCAACGCGCCAGCGCGGCCGACATTGAGCGCACGCACCTTGCAACCTTCCTCGATCTCGATGCCGCGGTCACGCGCACGTTCGCCAAGGAAATTCTCGAACGTGCCGCGTTCGACCTGCCACGACGGAGTCGGGAACACCTGGCTGATGCCAAGTTCGCAGGCCTCGTCGAGCTCCGTGCAACCCTCGCTGAAGAAAAACCGGAAGCCGAACTTGCGCACCTGCTGCGCATCCAGGTGTTCGCGCAGGCCCAGCACGTTGGCAAAATAATTTGCGCCGATTTCCACGGTCGATTCGCCGACCTTGTGCGCCGCCGCAGGCGCAGGCCCGCTGCGGCGTTCCAGTACGCGGATCGTGAGCTGCGGACAACGTTCGCGCAGTTGCAGGGCAAGCGTGAGCCCGGCCAGACCACCGCCAACGATCGCGACATCGGTACGGATGCTGGTGGGCACGTCGTTCAACTCCGCGCGGGTGGCGGATCGTCGGCGATACCCGGCAGCGCCGGCCGTGGATCGGGCACGCGGTGGTCCGGATCGAAAATCGTCGGCGGCGTGGCGTGCGCCGTGCGGTAGCTTTGCACCACGTGGCCGTAATGCACCACGCGCCAGAACGTGTACCAGACAATGCGCGCGATGTCGCGAACCGGGCGGAAGTGGCTGTGGCGCGCGCCGGCCTCGTAGCGGCTGGCGATCGGGATCGACACGATCGGCATGCCGAGGTCGCGCGCGGCGGCGATCAGGATGGCCGCTTCGAACACGAAATCCTGCGCCCCGATGTCCACCAGTTCGGCGGCCATCTGCGGATACCAGCGCTGGCCGCTCTGGGTGTCGGCGACCGGCCGGCCGCAGCCCCAGCTGATGCCCCAGTCGGCCACGGCGTTGGCGCGGCGGCGCGCGTTCGGCTGGCGCTCGCGATCAAGCATGCGCGCACCGATGATGAGTGTGTCGGGAAACCGGCGCGCAGCAGCGAGGAGGCGCGGAATGTCGGTCGGATCGTGCTGGCCATCGCCGTCCATCGTCAGCACACCGCTGGCGCCGCGCCGCAGCGCTTCACGGAAGCCCGCGCGCAAGGCCTCACCTTTGCCGCGCCGTTGGGTGTGGCGAATCAGCGTCACTGGCATCTGCGCCACGATGTCCGCGGTGTGGTCGCTGGAACCATCGTCGACCACGATCACGTCGGCGCAGTGCGCCAGCACCCCGCGCAACAGGTTTTCGATCGCCGCCTCTTCATTGAGGCAGGGGATGACGACATAGGGTCGGGTGACATCACTCATGCGTTGATCTCCATGTCGAGGGACAGTCCATTGGAAAGCGGCAGATCGACGTGCACTGGCCGCGCGTGCGCCAGTGCCGCCAGCAGCGCCAGTGCCTGCGCGCTGGCGGGATTGTCGCTGGCCACGGCTTGCAGTGCCAGCACCGATTCGGGAATTTGCGGATCGGCGTCGACGGGGCGCAGGGCCAGGCGCATGCGGGTCCCGCCGGGGCGCGGCGTGAGCACCAGTGCCATCCCGAACAACGCGCGAATCTGCATGATGTCCACCAGCGGCCCGGCCGCGGCGACATCACCGTGCGCGAACAGCACGGGCGTGTCTTCGCTGCAGGCGAGCACGGCGGCTTCCAGGAGTCCGGCGCCGAGCGTGCGGCGGTAGGCGCTGACTGCGCTGGAGGCCGCGGTGCAACCGGTGGCAATGGTCCAGTAACCGGCGGGGGCGTTCAGCACCGAGTTGTGGAATTTCGTGGGCGACATTTCCTGCGGTGCTGCCGCCAGTGTCGTGCACACATAATCGGTGATCCCGACTTCGCCGTGGGTAGAAGCAAACACGCAGGGCAACGTGGCGGGATCGCAAGCCGCCATCGCGCAAGCCTGCTCGGCGACCTCCGCCGCCAGCCGCACGCCGTCCGGGGCGCGACGGCGTTCCGCTGCGGGCAGTCGCGCGGCTGCGGGCTTTGCCGGCGCGTTCGGGTCAAGACCCTGCTTGCCGAGCAGCACCTCGCGCAATCGGGTCCAGTCGGGTGCGCCTTGCACGAACGCACCGATGCCCGTGGCGCCGACTTCGAGCGCGACGCTCATGTCGCCACCCCAGCGCGCGCGAAGGCGAGGCAGGCATTGTTGCCGCCGAAGCCGAACGAGTTGCTCAACGCGACATCGATAGGGCGCGCCTCCGGCTGCAACGCCAGCCACGGCGCGGCGTCGGGGATCGGGATGCTGCACCCCAAACTCGGGGGCACGCAGCCATGCTCGATCGCCAACAGCGAGAGCACGGCTTCCAGTGCGCCGGCCGCGCCCAGGGTGTGGCCGGTGAAACCCTTGGTGGAACTCGCCCGCGTGTGTGCGGGGAAGCGCGACAGGACCTTGGCCTCGACCTCGTCGTTCTTGGGTGTGGCGGTGCCGTGCAGGTTGATGTAATCGACCGCATCTGCATTGATCCCTGCGCGCGCAAGCGCATCATCCAGCGCGGCCAGTGCACCGCGCGCGTCCGGATGCGGCGTCGACATGTGGTGCGCGTCGGACGACTCGCCGTAGCCGATCAGGCGCGCAGCGCCGGGTGCGGCAGCGGCGCGTTCCAGCAAGGCGAATGCCGCAGCCTCGCCGATGGAAATGCCATCGCGGCCTGTATCGAACGGCCGGCAAGGCTGTTGGGACACGAGGTCGAGCGAATTGAAGCCGAACAACACGCTGTCGCACAGGGTATCCACGCCGCCGACCAGCGCGGCGTCGGCAAGGCCGAGGCGCAGCAAGCGCTCGGCACTCGCGAACACCTTCGCCGATGACGAGCACGCGGTCGAAATCGTCAGCGCGGGGCCCGTGATGCCGGTGGCAGCGGCGACGAAGGCCGCGAGTGAATGGGGCGTGTGGATCTGCGGGCGTCGCAGGTCGGCCGGAAAGTGACCGTCGTCGAGTCGCCGGTAGGCCAGCTCGGTGTCGCCGATGCTTGCGGTGGAGGTGCCGAGCAGGAGCGCGACGCGATGGGCGCCGTGGCGGGATACCGCATCCGCGATTGCTCCGGGCAAGCCGTCTTGCTGCAGGCCCAGCCACGCAAGCCGGTTGTTGCGGCATTCCCAGCCGGCGTGTTCGGCCGGCAGCGGGGCGTCCTCGACGCCGTCCACGCGACCGATGAAACATGCCAGCGGCGCGCAGGAAAAGTCGTTGGCATGCAGCCCGCCGCGACCGTTGCGCAGGGCATCGAGGTGCGCGGCCAGCCCGCGGCCGAGCGCGGAAGTTGCGCTGATGGCGGTGATGGCGAGCGGTTCGATGCGTGCCGGCACGCGGTGGGCCTTGTCCAGGGATGGCCCGCCAGTATAAGCGCGGCCATCCCGCGCCGGCCCGTGGCAGCGCGGGTCCCACGGCGGTTACACTTGCGTGCGCGGCGCGTGCCGCACGTCATTCCCAGGGAGAAAATCATGCTGCGTTCGCTGATCCGCAAGACTTGGTTGCCGGTGCTGCTGGTACCCGCGCTGGTGATGTTGATGGGCTTCCGGCAGGTGCCGCTGGTTGATCCGCAGCCGATTCCGGTGCCGGCCAATTCAAGCCAGGCCAAGGTGAAACAAGTAGTGGGAATGGCGTTGAGTGCGCGTGGCTGGCGCATCACCAAGGATGTGCCGGGTGAAATCGATGCGGTGTACGACCCGCGCGATTTCAGCGTCACCATCGCGGTGCATTACAACGCCAGGCAGATCCAGATCAACTATGTCACCAGCAATAACCTCCGTTACGAGGTGAAGCATGGCGTGCGCTACATCCACACCAATTACGCAAGCTGGATCAAGAATCTGGTCACCGATATTTCGAACGGCTTGATGCTGGCCAAATAACACCAACGGCGGGCGGCGCAACGTCGCCCGCCTTCGTTTCGGGCCACCTCCATGACATCCCAAGTCGAGCGGGTCGATGCATTCCTGCGTGAGTTGCAGGACCGCATATGCGCGGCGCTGGAGCAGGCCGATGGCGGGGAACGCTTTGTCGAAGATGCGTGGAGTCGTGCCGCGGGTGGTGGTGGCCGCACGCGGGTGCTGAAGGATGGCGCCGTGTTCGAGCAGGCCGGCGTCAACTACTCGCGCGTTACCGGGGATGCCCTGCCGCCTTCCGCGACAGCGCACCGGCCCGAACTTGCCGGGCGTGCCTGGACCGCGACCGGCGTCTCACTGGTGATCCATCCGAGGAATCCCCATGTGCCGACCGCGCACGCCAACGTGCGTTACTTCGAGGCCGACAAGCAAGGCGAGGAGCCGGTGTGGTGGTTCGGCGGTGGTTTCGACCTCACGCCGTTCTATCCCGTCGATGCTGATTGCGTGCACTGGCACACGGTTGCGCGTGATCTGTGCGCGCCGTTTGGCGCTGAGGTGTATCCGAAATACAAGCAGTGGTGTGACGAATACTTTTATCTGAAACACCGCGACGAAACCCGCGGCATCGGCGGTTTGTTTTTCGATGACCTGAATGCGGGTGGTTTCGAGCGCTGCCTCGCCTTCCTGCAAGCGGTTGGAACCGGATTCGCCGACGCCTACCTGCCCATCGTCGAGCGTCGCAAGGCCACACCCTGCGGCGAGCGCGAACGCGAATTCCAACTGTATCGCCGCGGCCGTTACGTCGAATTCAACCTGGTCTACGATCGCGGCACCCTGTTCGGACTGCAATCGGGCGGCCGCACCGAATCCATCCTGATGTCGCTGCCGCCGCGCGTGCGCTTCGAGTACGGTTACGCTCCGGAACCGGGCAGCGCCGAGGCGCGGTTGGCGGATTACCTCGTGCCACGCGAGTGGGTGTAATGCCGTAGGTTGGGCTGACGCGGTGCTTCCTTCGGGACAGCCCAGCGCGTGAACGTGACGACGTTGGGTTTCCCCCGGATCAAGTCCGGGGTCAACCCAACCTACGCAGCTGTGTGAACGTGACCCCCATCCGCCCTGCGGGCACCTTCCCCCGCAAGCGGGGGAAGGAACGTCAAAACGTGTAGGTTGGGCTGACCCGGTGCTCTTCCCGGGGAAGCCCAACACGTGAGCGTGATGACGTTGGGCTTCCCCCGGATCAAGTCCGGGGTCAACCCAACCTACGCAGCTACGCCCGCTCGCCGCCCAAGGCGAGCGGAATTCGTTCGAGTAATCCCGGATTGTGCGAACGTGGCCCCCATCCGCCCTGCGGGCACCTTCCCCCGCAAGCGGGGGAAGGAATGTCGAAACGTGTAGGTTGGGCTGACCCGGTGCTCTTCCCGGGGAAGCCCAACACTGGAGCGTGATGGCGTTGGGCTTCCCCCGGATCAAGTCCGGGGTCAACCCAACCTACGCAACTGCGGCCACCTTCCCCCGCTAGCGGGGGAAGGGCCGAGCGACACGGATGCCGAGGTCAATGCGAGTTCATCATCTCCACGCGCTTGGCGCGGAATGCGCTGTCGTCATACCACGTCGGCCATGCGTCGCTGCCGGCCAGTTCGCGGCCGACTTCGTAGAGCGCGTTGGCATCCTCGACGACGCCGGTGAAGTCCCACTTCGGGTCGAAGTTGTCGTAAGGCGTGTGGTAGTGGTGCGCGGTGTAGTCATCGAGCGCGGCGGTGCCGGCCTTGACGCCGCCATTCGCCAGGTCGTTGCCGGTCAGCGTCATCAACGCAGGCACGCCAGCCTTGGCAAAGTTGAAGTGGTCGGAGCGGAAGTAGAAGCCGTTCTCGGGAGTCAGCTCGGGGATCGCGTATCGGCCTTGTTGTTTCAACACCGCTTTCAGCATGTCTTCAAGATGCGACTGGCCGGCGCCGACGATCTGCATGTTGCGCGTGCGCCCGATCGGATTCATGACATCCATGTTGATGTCGGCGACGGTCTTGTCCATCGGGAATACCGGGTGTTTGGTGTAATACAGCGAGCCGAGCAAGCCGGATTCTTCCAGCGTGGGCACGAGGAACAGCACGCTGCGTTTCGGTGCGGGCTTCTGTTGCATGAACGCACCGGCGATCTGCAGCAGGGCGGCCACGCCGCTGCCGTTGTCGATCGCGCCGTTGAAGATCTTGTCGCCCTTCAGCTTGTCGTTTTCACCGAGGTGGTCCCAGTGCGCGGAATACACCACGACCTCGTCGGGCTTCTCGCTGCCGCGGATGAGGCCGAGCACATTGCGGGCGCTACCGTGGCCGATCTTGCTGTCGAGCGTGATCGATGCGGTGGCTTTCAGCGGCACCGCCTTGAAGCCGCGATGGTCAGCGGCGGCGGCGAGCTTGTCGAAGTCGAGCCCGGCCTTGGCGAACAGGCGCTGGGCGGCGTCACGCGTCAGCCAGCCCGCGACCGCCATGCGCGGCGCCGGGTCTTCGCTCGCCGGCAGTGCCAGCTGCGGGCCGCCCCAACTGTTCGTCACCACGCTCCACGGATAGCCGGCCGCGGCATCGCTGGTGTGCACCACGAAACACGCCGCCGCGCCCTGGCGTGCGCACTCCTCGTACTTGTACGTCCAGCGACCGTAGTAGGTCATGGTCTTGCCCTTGAACAGGCTGGGATCGTTGTCGCCAAAACCCGGGTCGTTCACCAGCAGCACCACGGTCTTGCCCTTGACGTTGACGTCTGCGTAATCGTTCCAGTGCCATTGCGGGGCGTCGACGCCGTAGCCGACGAACACGATGCCGGAATCCTTCACCGCCACGTGCGGTTTCGCCTGTTGCGTCACCGCGACCATGTCGTTGCCGAAGGCGAACGACTGCGTGTCACTGCCTGCCTTGACTTCGAGTTTGACTTGGCCGGAGTTCTCAAGCGCGGTCGAAACGGTTGGCACCGTCTGGAACCACGAGCCGTGGTTGCCCGGTTGCACACCGAGCGCCTTGAACTGATCGACGATCCACGCCACCGCGCGAGCGCCACCGGGTGTACCGGGTTTGCGGCCGTCCATGGCGTCGGATGAAATCGCCTTGTCGTAGGCGCGGAACCCTTGCGCGGTGATCGCGGTCGAAAACGGAGAACGCGATGCGGCGGTGGCGGTTTCGGCAGGCGCAGCCTGTGCGGCAGCGGCGAAGCAAACGCTCGCGGTCAATGCGAACAGGACGGTACGGCGCATGGTATGGACCCTCTCGATGACGAAAGCCTTGGGAGTGTACGCCGCCGCGGTGTCGCTGCGCGCATGACGAATGTCACGCGGGCGCCCGTGACCACCTGCACATGTGCAGATCGCAGCTGCACCAGAAAATGGCGGTCGTTGATTATGGCGGCTGCGGCGTCGCACTCAGGTACGCCGTCAACCCGCCCGGATACGGGCGCGGCAACTCAAGCTGCGTTCGTGCAAAGGTTGTGGGATCGGCGCGTCACCACCCTGCGAGGGAGAGTGGCGGCGCGTCGGTCCTCACGCCGCCGTCGCGTCCCGCGGCGGCAGGTCGTATACCGGAACCGGACTTCCGGTTACTTCGACGGCGTGTAGCTCAGGTCCTTGTTGTAGCGATACACGTTGCTGGTGTGGTGCTTGACCGCGTCCATGAACTGTCCGTACAGAGTCTTGGTCGCATCCTTGCCGTACACACCTTCGAGCATCGCTTTCGCCTTGGGGCTGGCAGGCTTGCCGATCTCGGCCCAGCTTTCAGCGGGCGAGACGATCACCACATCGGCGGCGTGGCGGCCACCGAAGACCAGGGTCGAGGTCCACCAATACTGGCCCCATTTGCTCTTGACCGCCGCTTCGGTGTACTTGGTCGCCGCAGTCTTGAAGTCGTCGAACTTGCCCATTTGCAGGTCATATTCATCGACAACGACATATTTCGGCATCTGCTCGCTGGCGGCGGGCGGCTTGCTCATGTCGGGCTTGTCGACGTAGATCGCGGCTTCCATGCTCTTGGTGTGCGCCAACACGTTGTCGGCAAAGCTCTTGGCGCAAGCTTTTCCAGCCGGATCCGCCGCGTCCTTGTCCATGCTGGCCCAGGTATCGGACGGGGTGGTGAATACGTAACCCGTCTTGCCGGTGGCGGCCTCCCAGGCGGCGAAGCCGAACTTGTAGTCGTTCTGCTTGAGGCAGGCGATCCAGGTCTTGATACCACTCTCGAACGCCAGCGTCTGGTCGGGCGCGACTGACACGTTGTAGACCGAGCCAACCATTTCCGGACTGGTGGCCGATTCGGCTGCGTGCACGGAACCGGGAAGTGCCAGTGAACAGGCCAGCGCCAGTGGCAAAATGCTCTTCGTAGCTTTGAACATGCGATTTACCCCTCATTTGCGGCATGCGGCCCGTGACGAAGAGGCAAGGCCGGATATGCCCGAAGCCCTACTCCAACACCGTTATTTGTCAAAGTCAAGAAGTGTGAACCAGCACGCATTAGCACGATAATAAAGCTGCTAACGGATGCTTTGAGGCCACGGCTGGCTGGACACGCGCTGCCACCCTGCGAGGGAGGGTGGCGGCGCGCCGGTCCTCACACCGTCATCGGATTCGGCTTGCCCGGATCGAGGCCCCAGGTCTTGATCGCGCGCTCGACGTCCTGCGCGTTCATCACGCCGTCCTCGGCCAACGCGACGATCGCGGCATGCGCGATCCAGTGTGCGTCGATCTCGAAGAATGCGCGCAAGGCCCAGCGGGTATCGCTGCGGCCGTAACCGTCGGCGCCGAGCGCGATGAAGCGGCGTCCGTCGGGAATGAAGGCGCGCACCTGGTCGGTCACGCCGCGCACGTATTCGCTCACCGCCACCACCGGGCCGGGATGTTCGGCAAGGCATGCGGCGACGTGCGACACACGGTGGTCCTTCGGCTGCGGATGCAGGCGGTTCCAGCGCTCGGTGGCGAAACCATCGCGCGACAATTCACTGAAGCTCGGGCATGACCAGACGTCGGCCTTGACGCCGAATTCCTTGTCCAGCAATTCAGCCGCCGCAACCGCGTCGCCCACCGAACCGCCCGCCGCCATCAGTTGCACCCGCGGCGCCTTGCTCCCGCCGTTGGCTTTGGCTTTGCCTTTGCTCTTGCCTTTGACGTTCCCCGTTCCCGGTTCCCCGTTCCCCGGCTTGAACAGATACATGCCTTTGATGATGCCTTCCTCGCAGCCCTTCGGCATGTCGGGATGCACGATGTTTTCGTTGGTGGTGGTGATGTAGTAGAAAACGTCTTCCTGCTCGTGCAGCATGCGGCGGATGCCGTCCTGCATGATCACCGCCACCTCGTATGAGAAGGTGGGGTCGTAGGCCTTGCAGTTCGGCACGGTGCCCGCCATCAGGTGCGAGGCGCAGTCGGAATGCTGCAGGCCCTCGCCCGGGAAGCCGCCGCCGGCGGTGGCGCCGATCAGGAAGCCGCGCGCGCGCTGGTCGCCGGCCGCCCAGATCAAATCGCCGATGCGGCGGAAACCGAAGAACGAATAGAAAATGTAGAACGGCAGCATCGGCCGGTCGGACACCGAATAACTGGTGGCCGCGGCGATCCACGACGACACGCCGCCGGCCTCGGTGATGCCTTGCTGCAGAACCTGGCCGTCTTCGGCTTCGCGGTAGTACAGCAACTGGTCGGCGTCCTGCGGACGGTACTTCTGGCCGCCCGGTGCATAGATGCCGATCGAGCGGAACATCGACTCCATGCCGAAGGTGCGCGCTTCGTCCACCACGATCGGCACGACGTAGGGCGCAATCTCCTTGTCGCGCAGCAGCAGGTTCATGCCGCGCACCAGCGCCATGGTGTTGCTGATTTCGCGCTCGCCGGTGCCCTTGGTGATCTGCTCGAGTTCCTTGAGGTCGGGCGCCGGCAGCGTGATGCTGGATTTCGCGCGGCGATGCGGCAGGAAGCCGCCGAGCTCGCGGCGGCGTTCCAGCATGTATTTCACTTCCGGCGAATCCATGCCGGGGTGGTAGTAGGGCACCGACTCGATGCCATCGCCTTCCAGTTGCTTGTCGTCGATCGGAATCTGGAAACGGTCGCGGAAGATGCGCACCGCTTCCTGGTTCATCTTCTTGGCCTGGTGGGCGATGTTCATCGACTCGCCGGCCGCGCCCATGCCGTAACCCTTCACCGTCTTGGCGAGGATCACGCTGGGCATGCCTTCGGTGTGCACGGCCGCGTGGTAGGCCGCGTACACCTTGTGCGGATCGTGGCCGCCGCGGTTGAGGCGCCAGATGTCATCGTCGGACAGGTTGGCGACCATCGCCGCGGTTTCCGGATATTTTCCGAAGAACTGCTCGCGGGTGTACTTGCCGCCGAAGGCCTTGCAGGCCTGGTATTCCCCGTCCAGGGTTTCCATCATCAGCTTGCGCAGGATGCCCTTGCTGTCGCGCGCCAAAAGCGGGTCCCAGTACGAGCCCCATATCAATTTGATGACGTTCCAGTCGGCGCCGCGGAACACGCCTTCCAGTTCCTGGATGATCTTGCCGTTGCCGCGCACGGGGCCATCGAGGCGCTGCAGGTTGCAGTTGATCACGAACACGAGGTTGTCGAGATGCTCGCGTCCGGCCAGCGAAATCGCACCGAGGGATTCCGGCTCGTCCACTTCGCCGTCGCCGAGGAAGCACCAGACCTTGCGGTCGGATTTGGGCACCATCCCGCGCGCTTCCAGGTACTTCATGAACTGCGCCTGGTAGATCGCCTGGATAGGCCCCAGGCCCATAGACACGGTCGGCATCTGCCAGTAGTCAGGCATCAGCCATGGGTGCGGGTAGGACGGCAACGAGTCTTCGAGCGGGCGCGAGGCTTCCATGCGAAAGCCCTCCAGCCGCTCCTCGCTGATGCGGCCTTCGAGGAACGAGCGCGCGTACACGCCCGGGCTGGAATGGCCCTGGTAGCCGATCAGGTCGCCCGGGTGGTTTTCCGATGGCGCGCGCCAGAAGTGGTTGAAGCCGACGTCGTACAGCGTGGCGCTGGAACCGAAACTCGCGATGTGGCCACCCAGCGATCCGGGCTTGCGATTGGCACGCACCACCATCGCCATCGCGTTCCAGCGGATGATGCAGCGGATCTTCCATTCCATCGCCGCATCGCCGGGTGATTTGGCTTCCAGTTGCGGCGGGATGGTGTTGATGTACTCGGTGGTCGGCGAGAACGGCAGGTGGCCGCCAGCGCGCCGGGTTTCGTCGACCAGCTTTTCGAGGATCTGGTGCGCGCGCTCGGTGCCCTCGGCGTTGATCACCGCCTCGATCGATTCGATCCATTCACGGGTTTCGCGCGGGTCGGGATCCTGTTGCAGGAACTCCTGGGCCAAAGCGTTCATCGTTTGCTCCTCGGTGGCGCCTTGTGCGCCGGTTTTTTCGTGGTGGTGGACTCGCCCGACGCGTGCGTGCCCGTGGCGGCGTGCGCCTTGCCGGCGCCCTTGCGCGGTTTCATGGCGCGCGAAACGCGGGTGTGCGCCTTCTTGAATTCGCTTTGCGCGCGGATCTGCGCTTCGACGCAGGCAATCGCGCTCATGTTGACCACGCGCCGGACCGTGGCCTGCGGCGTCAGCACGTGTGCGGGCTTGGCCACGCCCATCAGGATCGGGCCGATCACCACGCCGTCGGACATCGAACGGGTGATGTTGAAGGCCGCGTTGGCGGCGGCGAGGTTGGGCAGCACGAACACGTTGGCGCGACCGGTCAGGCGCGAATTCGGGAACAGCCGGTCGCGCAGCGCCGGGTCCAACGCGACGTCGGCCTGCATTTCGCCTTCGACTTCCAGCTTGGGCGCGCGTTCGCGCAACAGGCGCAGCACCTGTTGCATCTTCTGTGACGTGGCGGTGACCCGGCTGCCGAAATTGGAGCCGGCGACCAGGGCCACGCGTGGCTCGATCCCGAACAGTTGCAGGCGGGTGGCTGCCTGCAGGGTGGCCGCGGCAATCTGCTCGGGGTCCGGATCGTGCTGCATGTGGGTGTCGAGGAAGAAGGTCAGGCCCTTGTCGTTGGAGACCGCCGCCATCGATGCCAGCGCGCGCACGCCGCGGTCCAGCCCGATGATGTCGCGGATGTAGGCGGCCTTGCGCTGGTAGCGGCCGACCACCCCGCAGATCAGCGCGTCGGCGTCGCCGCGCGCGACCATCAAGGCCGCGATCGCGGAAGGCCGTGAGCGCACCACCGATTTCGCCAATGCCGGGGTGACTCCGCGGCGCTGCATCAGGTTGTAGTAGTGCTGCCAGTAATCATCGAAGCGCGGGTCGGAATGCAGGTTGACGAGCTCGAAGTCGCGGCCTTCCTCAAGGCGCAGGCCGATGCGATCGATGCGGCGGGCGATGACTTCCGGGCGACCGATCAGGATCGGTTTGGCCAGGCCCTCGTCGACCACCGTCTGCACCGCGCGCAACACGGATTCTTCCTCGCCCTCGGCGTAGGCGACGCGCATCGGATGGGCGCGTGCACGCTCGAATATGGGTTTCATCACCAATCCGGTGCGGAACACGAACTGGCTGAGTTTCTCGGTGTAGGCGGCGAGGTCGGCCAGCGGGCGCGTGGCGACGCCGGAATCCATCGCGGCCTTCGCCACCGCGGGCGCGACCTGGACCAGCAGGCGCGGATCGAACGGGCGCGGGATCAGGTATTCCGCGCCGAAATGTGGCACCTTGCCGCCGTAGGCGCGTTGTGCGACGTCCGAAGCCTCGCGCCGCGCCAACTGCGCGATCGCGTGCACACAGGCGACTTTCATCTCCTCGTTGATCCCGGTTGCGCCAACGTCCAGCGCGCCGCGGAAGATGTAGGGGAAGCACAGCGCGTTGTTGACCTGGTTGGGATAATCCGAGCGGCCAGTCGCGATCACCGCGTCGGGCTTGGCGGCGCGCGCTTCCTCGGGGGTGATTTCCGGGGTCGGGTTCGCGAGCGCGAGGATCACCGGGCGGTCGCTCATCGTCGCCACCATCTCGCGCGTCAGGACGCCACCGGCGGACACGCCGAGGAACACATCCGCACCCTTGACGATTTCGGCCAGCGTGCGCGCCTTGGTCTTGCGCGCGAAGTGGGTCAGGCTGGGATCGAGGTTGGGCCGGTCCGCGTACAACACGCCGTCCTTGTCGCTGACCAGGATGTGTTCCGGCTTCACGCCCAGCCGCACCAGCATGTCCAGGCACGCGATGCCGGCCGCGCCGGCGCCCGATGCCGCCACGCGCACCTTGCCGATTTCCTTGCCGACCACTTTCAATGCGTTGATCAGCGCGGCGCCCACGATGATCGAGGTGCCGTGCTGGTCGTCGTGGAACACCGGGATGTTCATGCGCTCGCGCAACTTGCGCTCGACGTAGAAACATTCCGGCGCCTTGATGTCCTCGAGGTTGATGCCGCCGAAGGTGGGTTCCAGCGCGGCGATGATCTCGACCAGCTTGTCCGGGTCGCGCTCGTCGATCTCGATGTCGAACACGTCGATGCCGGCGAACTTGCGGAACAGGATGCCCTTGCCTTCCATCACCGGCTTGCCGGCCAGCGCACCAATGGAGCCCAGCCCGAGGACCGCGGTGCCGTTCGTGATCACGCCGACCAGGTTGCCGCGCGCGGTGAGCGCGTAGGCCTCGCTGGGGTCGTCGACGATCGCCTCGCAGGCTGCCGCGACGCCCGGTGAGTAAGCCAGCGAAAGATCGCGCGCGGTCAGCAGCGACTTGGTGGGCGTGATGCGGATTTTTCCGGCCGTCGGGTGCCGGTGGTATTCCAACGCCGCTTGCTTGAGTTCCTCGGGAAGGCTGGTCATGTCACGTGCACGGGATTTCGGACCTTTCATCCTAACACTTCGGCGGGCGCGGATCGGCTCCCCCAGCCGCATGTCACGCGCCGGAAAACAAGGTAGAGTCGGCCTTGATATCCGCTGAATGCCGGGGGGCGCGGGCGCATGGGTTTGGGTACGCGGCGTTTGGGACTGTTGTTGCTGTTGCTGTGCTGGCCGCTGGTCGCATGGTCCGGCAGCGCCAACGTGCGTGTCGTCGAGCTGCCGGGACCGCCTGCGACCATGGGCTCGGCGGCGTCCGCGCCGCCGGCGACGGGTGCCTCCGCCAGCCCGGTGTGGCTGCATGCGCCGCACACCAACACCGTATGGCGCGCCCTGTACGTGGCGCAGGATTGGCACGGCAGCAGCCCGCCCATGTTGTCGATCGGAGGCAATACGCGCGCGCGGGTGACGGCGTACCTGCCGCCCGACTACCGCCCGCACACCGACACCATCTTCAAGGCTTCGCTGGACCCCACCTTGTCGCACCACGAAGTGGTGTATCGCCTGCCGCCGGATCTGCACGCCGACCAGCCGATCTACCTCGAACTTGGGGACCCCGGCCAGACCCAGCCGCTGCGGGTCCGCATCACCGACGAGGCCACGTACCGCACCGAGGATCTGTGGCACGTGCGACTCAGCACCTTCTTCAACAGCGTGCAGTTGTCGATGGTGCTGGTGATCCTGTGCTTCTGGGTCGTGCTGCGCGACCGGATGTTCCTGCACTTCATCGTCTACGTCGCGGCGCAGGTGGTGTACGCGCTGAGCGTGTCGGGCGAGCTGTATGCGCTGCCAGGGGCCGCGCTGTTGACGCCGCTGGGTTACCACGTCGGTCAATGCGCGGCGGCGCTCGCGTCAGCTTTTTCGATCTGGTTCATCCTCGAATTCGCGGACTTGCGCGCGTACACGCCGCGGCTCGCCGCGTGGCTGGGGGCGATGCGATGGCCGTATCTTGCGATGGCCGTGATCGTGTGGCTGCCATTCCTGCGGCCGGATGCGTGGTTGCCCAATACCGTCAATGTCCTGTTGATCGCGAGCACCGTGCTCGCGTTGGCGTCCAGCTGGATGGCATGGCGCCATGGCAACCGGCAAGCGGGATTCTTCCTGCTTTCGTGGGTGCCGCTGCTGGCATTCACGGTGACGCGCGTGGTGCAGTTGATCGTGGGTTGGCCGCTGCCCGCGTGGCTGGAGTACGGCTTCCCCGGCAGCATGGCGTGGGCCGCGGTGATCATCACCGTGGGTCTGGCCGATCGCACCCTGCAGGCGCGCAACGAACGTGACCAGGCGACCCGCATGGCCCAGTTCGATCCGCTGACCGGCGTATTCAACCGCCGCGCGATCATGGAAAAGTTGCACGAGACGTGGCAAGCGGTGACCGCAACTTCCGAACCGCTGGCGGTGTTGTTCCTCGACCTCGATCACTTCAAGCAGATCAACGACAGCCGCGGGCACGCCGCGGGCGACGCCTGCCTCGCGGCAGTGACCGATGTCATCCGCACCGAGCTTGGCGAGGCCGACCGCGTGGGCCGTTATGGCGGCGAGGAATTCGTGGTGGTGCTGCGCGGCGACAATGCGCGGATGGCGGGGCCGCTCGCTGGGCGCATTGCAAACCGCGTGGCCGCATTGCGGGTGCCAGCGGGCGAGCGTCTGATCGCGCTGACGGTGAGCGTCGGCGTGGCCGTGCGCGACGCAAGCATGACCAGCCCCGAGGCGCTGGTCGATCATGCCGACGCGGCGCAATATCAGGCGAAGGCCGAGGGTCGCAACCGGGTCGTGGTGTACCGGCCCGACTTGCCAGTGGCTGCGCCTGTGCGCTGACGCGTTGCGCGCATGGCACACTTGCGCGCATGACCGACAAGCAAACCATCGTGGATGACTGGCTGCCGCGCTATACCGGTGAGCGGCTGGAGAATTTCGGCGGCTATGTGCTGCTGACCAACTTCATCGGTTACCTCGAGCGTTTTTGCGCGATGACCGGCGCAGTGATCGTCGACCGCGAGCGGCCGATGCCGTGCGCGACGGCCGACGGCCTGACCATGATCGACTTCGGCATGGGCAGTCCCAACGCCGCAACGGTGATGGATCTTCTGACCGCGGTGATGCCGAAGGCAGTGCTGTTCCTCGGCAAGTGCGGCGGCTTGAAGCAGAAGAACCAGCTCGGCGATTTGATCCTGCCGATCGCGGCGATCCGCGGCGAAGGCACCAGCGACGACTACCTCCTGCCCAAGGTGCCGGCGCTGCCGGCGTTCCAGTTGCAGCGCGGCGTGTCCACGATGATCCGCGATCTCGGCCACGACTACTGGACCGGTACCGTGTTCACCACCAACCGCCGCGTGTGGGAATTCGACGAGGAGTTCAAGGCCTACCTGCGCAAGCTGCGCTGCATGGCCATCGACATGGAAACCGCGACGATTTTCGCCGCCGGCTTCGCCAATCGCATTCCCTCCGGTGCGCTGTTGCTGGTGTCTGACCAGCCGATGGTTCCGGAAGGCGTGAAGACCGCGGCCAGCGACGCTGCAGTCAAGGCGAAGTTTGTCGACGATCACCTGCGCATCGGCATCGAGGCGCTGAAGCTGGTGCGTCGCAATGGCCGCAGCATGAAGCACCTGCGCTTCGAGGATGAGTTGGAGTAAGTATGCAGGCACGCGCCGGTCGCGCTCAAGGCACGCTCACTGCGATATCCAGCCCCGGGGCACTGGCCAATCGCTTGTCGCGGGTTACCAGTGTTGCCCCGAGCAGTTGGGCCAGCACGACATAGGCTGCATCGTATGCCGTCAGATTGTCGCGCAATGCCCAGATCCCGTCGATGAGACTGTCATGGCCGTATTTGCGGATGCGCAGCCCGCGCATCAGGGTCGGCAGTTCAGCACTGCGGCCCGGAGGAATCGCGCCGGCCTGATCCAGCTTGCGCAGGGCATTGAGTACCTCGACGTCGAGCAGTTCCGGCGCTGCCAATACGGTATCACCAGCCCACAGCAGCTCCTCAAGCGGGCGCGGCTTGAAGCGGGCGAGCAGATCGATCACCACGGATGCATCCACGACGAGCAGCGTGCTCATGTGGGGCTCATGCCGCATCGCGCTCGCGGCGCACGATGGCGGCAGACGAACCTTTCATGGCGAACGGCTTGGCACTGGCCAGGTGCGCGCGAAGTTCCGCCTCGGACGGCAACGCGGCCATCGCGACCAGTTCCTCTCGAATGAAATCGCTGAGGCTTTTTCCTTCCAGGGCAGCACGTGCCTTGATGGCGCGATGCACCCGGTCCGGGACATTGCGGATCTGGATCATGGTCGGCATGGCGTTGACCTCTTTACATGTTCCGCACATGATATCATGTTGTTCGCAGCCTACGTGACTTGGCACGTTAACCATCATGTACGCGATCCAGGCGGGCAGCCCAGGTGTTTCGGGGCGCCATGGCAAACGGAGGCAGGGAGCGTCCCGGGTCGACCGCCGCGTTGATATGGGTCAATGGGTTTTTGATGGGGGCTTCTAGAGTCACCCGCTCGGGCCTTCGATCGAGGTTTGTTGCCCATGGCTACCCTCAATATCTTGCTGGCAATCCATGTGCTCGCCGTGGTGTGGTGGATCGGTGGGGTCGCGATGGTGACCGCGACGCTGCTGCCGATCTTCAACCGGCTGCCGGCCGATGAACGGATCCAGCGCATCAAGCAGCTGGAGGCGCGCTTTGCCAATCAGGCGCGGGTGGCGGTGTTGCTGGCCGGCATCACCGGCTTCTGGATGGTCACGCTGGTGCCGGAGGCGATCGCCCACACCTGGTGGGTGGGCCTGATGATCCTGGTATGGCTGTTGTTCACGGTGTTGCTGTTCGTGGCCGAGCCGTTGCGCTTGCCGGCGAAGCTGGGCCTGATCCACAACCCGCGCATGTTCCTGGTGATGCACGCGGTGCTGCTGGTGCTGGCGCTGGCCGCGATCTTCTGTGGCGTGATCGGCGCGCGCGGCGGATTTTGAACCGCCCGGCACGGCCCGACGCTCGGACACTGACACTGCTGGTTCGCCGTTGCCTGTGCTACCGTGTTGCACGTTGGTTGCGTTGATGCAGATCAAGGGACGGTCTGGCCACGATTTCTAGACTGTGCCGGTTTTTGCTGCCGCTGGGGATTTCAACGCCGCGGGCTCCAACGTGGCGCGCCCACCGGCGTTGACGGTTTCAGTTCCGGCATTGGAGCGCCGTGCATACGCGATAGCGGAGCGATCCCATGGTGGATGCCGCACAACCCCTTGCGCAGACCGTGCACGCCGGTACCGACGAGTCGGATGACGATCGCGGCATGTCACGCATCTTCGCCGCGTACACGATCTGCGCGACGTTGTGGCTGCTGTTCGGAACCGCCGTGGCGTTGGTGCTGGCGTTCAAGTTCGGCGCACCGGAGTTTTGGGATTCGCAATATTTGACGTTCGGGCGCCTGCGCCCGATCCATACCAGTACGGTGTTTTACGGCTGGGCGAGCATCGCGCTGGTCGGAACCGCCTATTACATTGCCGCCCGCAGTTGCGGCACCAGGTTGTACAGCATTGGCCTCGCATGGCTCGGGCTGTGGTTGTTCAACATCGCATGCATCGCCGGGACGATCGCGCTGGATCTCGGTTACGACTGGGGCAACCTGGAATACCGCGAATGGCCCTGGCCGATCCGGCTCGTCTTCATCCTTGCCGTCGCGGTCACCGCGTGGAACCTGTTCGCGACGATCCTGCACCGCAAGTCGAAGGATATCTATCTTTCCAATTGGTACACCGGCAGTGCGCTCCTGCAGGGTGCCGTGATCATGATCGTCGGGATCCTGCCGTGGTACCAGTACGGGCTGGGGCAGGTTGCGATCTCGGGTTTCTTCATGCACAACGCGGTCGGCATGTGGTTCACCCCGCTGGCGCTCGGTTTGTTTTATTACGCGATCCCGAAGGTGCTGAACCGGCCGATCTATTCCTACGCGCTGGGCGTGCTCGCGTTCTGGACCAACCTGTTGTTTTACCCGGCACTGGGTGGACACCATTTCCTGTTCAGCCCATTGCCGTGGTGGCTGCAGACCACCGCGATCATCTTCAGCGTCGCCATGCTGGTGCCGGTTTGGGGCGGCAGCGCCAACTACCTTTTGACGATGCGCGGCAGCTATCACGGCCGCATCCAGTCGTACCCGTTGGCATTCCTGTTCATCGGCGTGCTGGGCTACCTGCTGGGTTCGACCCAGGGCACCGTCGAGGCGCTGCGTGACTTGCAAGCGCTCTGGCACTTCACCGCCTTCACCGTCGGGCATTCGCACGCCACGATGTACGGCTTCATCACGTTCGCGGCGTGGGGCGGCATTTACGCGCTGCTGCCGCTGGCGACGGGCAAGAACGCCAGCTCCCGTGGCATCGCGATGCACTTCTGGCTGGCGGTGATCGGATCGACCATCTACATCGTCTCGCTGTCGATCGGCGGCAGCATCGTGCAGGGCCTCGACTGGATCCGGGGCAAGCCGTTCATCGACTCGGTGGTGGGCATGGAGCCCTACAACCTGTGGCGCGGGGTGGGCGGGGTGTTGATGTTCCTCTCGCACGTCGTGTTTGGCTGGAACGTGTGGCGCATGACCCTTGGCAAGTCGGGGAGCGCGGAGTCGCCCATCATGGATTCATCCGAGATCGAGGCCGCCGCATGAAACAGATGGTGATCCTTTTTGGCGGCGCGCTCTTGTGCTACATCGTGATCGTGATGTTGATCGCGGTGATTCCGGCGATCGACCTGTCGAAGACGCCGCCGGGGCCGGGCGTGGTGCCGCTGACACCGCTCGAGGCCGAAGGCCGCGCCGTGTATGCCGGCAATGGTTGTGGTTTCTGCCACACCCAGCAGGTGCGCCCGATTCCATCCGACCAGGTCTGGGGACGGCCCTCGGCGCCGGGTGATTTCGCCTACCAGACGCCGGAGTTGCTGGGTTCCGAGCGGACCGGACCCGACCTCACCAACGTCGGCAAACGCCGCGGCGAGGTGTGGCAGTACATGCACCTGTGGAATCCCCGCAGCGTATCGCCGGGCTCGATCATGCCCAACTTCAAATACCTGTTCCGGCAAGTCAAGACCGTGCCGCCGGGCGAGACCGCAATCCCGCTGCCGGCCGCGTTTGCGCCGAAGAATGGCGATCAGGTGATCCCCACGCAGAAAGGCAAGGCGCTGGTTGCCTACCTGATGTCGCTCAAGCAGACACCGATTCCCGGTTACCAGATGAATGGCGCCATGGGCGGGCCGACCGCCATCGCCCCACCGGCAGCCGCACCGGCATCCGCACCTGACGCCGCCGCCGCGGCAGGTGGGGGCTACACGTACGATGCCGCCAAGGGCAAGGCATTGTTTGACAGCACCTGCGCGGCTTGCCATCAGGCGACCGGCGAGGGCATTCCGGGCGCGTTTCCGCCGCTGAAAGGCAATGCGGCGGTCGACGACGCCGATCCGACATTGCACCTGCACACGATCCTCCATGGTGCGCAAGGCGTCACCATCGGCGGCGTGAAGTACAGCAGCGTGATGCCGGAGTTCGGCAGCCAGCTGAGCGACACGGACGTTGCCAACATCGCCAACTACGAACGTTCCGCGTGGGGCAACCACGCCAAGCACGTTACGCCGGCCGAAGCTGCCGCCGTCCGGGCCAAGGGCGAATAAACGAGGCAACTGCCATGCAAGGCATGATGCAAAACCTGATGATGGGACCGTTCTGGGGGATGGTTGCAATCTCCGTGGTCGGTGGGCTGATCACGCTGGCCTGCTTCGCGGTGATGTTCCGCTTCATCTTCCACCCGGGCGAGACCGACCCGCGCCATCCGAAGTACCAGATCCTGCGCCGGGATCGCTGAGAGAGCGCCGCCATGCCAAATCCACGCGTCCGCGTGTACCTCGACGACAACACCGAACCGGTCATCGACCATGAACTTCCGACCGAGTTGAACCTGGACACCCGCAAACTTCCGGATGGCCCGCATCGGCTCATCGTGCGCGCGGAAAACCGGCGCGGTGTCGAGGGCGTCGAGGAGATCCCGTTCCACGTGCAAAACGGTCCCGGCATCATCGTGACGGGACTGGCGCACGGCTCGACCCGCAATGGCGTCGTCCATCTCAAGGTGGATGCGTTCAGCGCCGATGACCCCTTCGACCCGCGCCGTGCCGAGGCGCGCTCGGCCATCCCGACGTGGGTGTGGGTGTTGTTCATGGTGATCATTGCCTGGGTGATCTTCTATGCGGCCACGATGTGGCATCCGCCGGCAAGTTTTGCCAATACGCCCACCTACGGCGCGCCAGCGGCTTCGGCCCCGGCCTCGGCGCCTGCGGACACGCCCTGACGAAGCCTCACAGCTGCGCGAAGATGCCGAGCGGGTTGTGCGCGCGCGCGACCGTGACAATGAACAGGAACACCAGTACTGCGGCGCCGAAATACACGCCGCGACTTGCGCGCGTACGTCCACGCCTGAGCGCGAACACGCCGAGCACGATGTAGACCACCAGCAGCAGCACCTTCACTGTCAGCCACGCCTGCACGAACGGGTACTGGTGGATGATCATGGTCAGCGCAATCGCCGCCGCCAGCAGCGTCACGTCGATGGCGACGGAGATGCGCCGCAGCGCCTTGTGATTCGCGATCGGCAGTCCGGCCAGCATCATGCAGCCACGCGCGAAGAACAACGTGCCGGAGGCGATCACGCAGCCGATGTGGGTCCACAGGATTTGCAGGTACCAGGCGGCCATGCGGTCAGCGACGGCAAGCGGAGCGCGCAGTATGCCGACGCACGCGCGGGCGCGCGTTGATCCGGCTCAGGATGACGCCATCCAGTGGTTGCCCGAGGAAATCCCGGGGTCGCTTCTTTCCGCGTCAATCCGCGTCCAAAAAATATCCTGACTATCCTTGACGCTCAGCTGCGCTGGTTCCCTCTCCCTCCGGGAGAGGGTGCCCCGGTAGGGGCGGGTGAGGGTCCGCACTTGCGCGTGGCCGCCAAGGGCTCGTCGTGCTGAGCGGCGCGACGCCGAACCCTCATCCGGCGCTTCGCGCCACCTTCTCCCGGAGGGAGAAGGAAAAACCAGCTGAAGCTCAGGGATAATCAGGAAAAATATTGCTTCAAATGATTGCGAAAAGAGCCGACCACGGGTACACACGGATGCACACGAATTGCGCTTGATCCATGGTTGTTCGTGCAAATCCGTGGTGAGTACTTTTGCGACGGCGCAAATGCGCGCCCGGTCCCGCGAGGCAGTGCGATGGAACCCGGCTACACCCCGAGCACGCAGCGCGCCAGCTCGCGCAGCTTCGGCGGATCCAGCAACTCGACGTTGCGGCCTTCGATCGCGATCAATTTCTGCTCGCGGAAACGCCCAAGTACGCGGCTCACCGTTTCCGCGGCAAGCCTGAGGTAATTGGCGATATCGGCGCGCGCCATGCTCAGGCGGAACTGCGTGGACGACAAGCCGCGCGCGGCGTAGCGGTCGCCGAGATCGACGAGGAACGCGGCCATGCGCTCATCGGCCGAATGGTCGCCGGCCAGCAGGGTGGCCGAGCCAAGCTCCTTGCTGAGCAGCCGGAACAGGTGTTGCTGGACGCGCGGTTGCCGGGATGCCAGCGCACTCATGGCCGGGAACGAGAAGCGGCAGCACTGCGTGACTTCCAGCGCAATCGCGTCGCACGGGTAGTGCTCGGGATAAATCGCGTCGAGGCCGACCAGTTCGCCCGGCAGATAGAAGCCCAGCACCTGCTCGCGGCCCTCGGCATCCACCAGGGTGGTCTTGACCATGCCCGAGCGCACCGCGAACAGCGCGCGAAACGGGTCGCCGCTGCGGAAGATGTGGTAACCGGGTTCGAAGGGTCCGACGTGTTCAACGAGGCAGTGCAATTCCGACAACTCGGTATTGCCGTAGCCCGCCATGGCGCAGGATTCGGCAAATGCGCAACTCGTGCAGAAATGCGCGGCGTCGCCGTCATTGGCGGGGATGCCGGTGCGGCGTTCCGCAGGCGCGTCGGCTCGGGATGGTGACGTGCGCGATTCCATGGGGGCTCTGGCGTCGGGCGCCGAACTGTACCAATAGGTACAGTCTAGCGCAGCCGCTGGTGGTTTCTCAGGTGCCGGGTGCCACAATCTCTTGTTCGATGGCCCCGAAGATCGAATTGCCGTCGACGTCGTGCATGTCGATCTTGATGGTGTTGCCGTATTTCAGGAACGGCGTCTTGGCCTCGCCGTCGCGCAGTTTTTCCACCGTGCGTTGCTCGGCAAGGCACGAGGCGCCGCGCGAGGTGTCCTGGTTGGCGATGGTGCCGGATCCCACGATGGTGCCGGCGGTGAGCGGCCGCGTTTTCGCGGCGTGCGCGACCAGTTGCGCGAAATTGAACTGCATGTCCTCGCCGGCTTCGGCCTCACCGAACCACTGGCCATTGATCCAGGTGCGCATCGGCAGGTGCACCTTGTCGTCCTTCCACGAATCGCGCAGCTCGTCGGGTGTCGCCAGCACCGGCGACAGCGCCGAGCGCGGCTTGGATTGCAGGAACCCGAAGCCCTTGGCAAGCTCACCCGGGATCAGGTTGCGCAAGGAAACGTCGTTGACGAGGCCGAGCAGCTGGATGTGTTCGGCCGCCTGCTCCGGCGTGACCGCCATCGGCACGTCGTCGGTGACGACCACCACCTCGGCCTCGAGGTCGATGCCGTAGTCCTCGCTGGGCACGATCACCGGATCGCGCGGACCGAGAAACCCCGCGCTGGTGGCCTGGTACATCAAGGGATCGGTGTAGAACGATTCCGGCACAGTCGCGCCACGCGCCTTGCGCACCCGCTCGACGTGCGGCAGGTAGGCGCTGCCATCGACGAACTCGTAGGCGCGCGGCAGCGGCGCGGCCAGGGCATGGAAGTCCAGCTCGAACGCGTTCGCGACTGCCTTGCTCCGGTGCAGGCAAAGCGCGTCGTACAGCGCGTGCAGGCGCGGTGCTGCGTTCTGCCAATCATCCAGCGCTTCCTGCAGGGTCGGCGCAATGTCCGTGGCGCGTACGCCGTGCGCGAGGTCGCGGCTGACGACGATCAGCGTGCCGTCGCGGCCACCTTCCTTCAAGGATGCAAGTTTCATGGGCACATTCCTGTTTGCTGCGTGCCAGCCGGGGTGGGCACGCGTGGTCGGGTCCGATGAGGCTGCGCGTCAGCGCCGCGACGGATCGAATTGTTTGGCCAGATCCTGCCAGCATTGCCAGTAGTTGCGCTGGCGCTGCGGCGCATCCAGGGCCTGGGTGGTGGGGTGGATCACTGCACGGGTTTCGAACATGAAGGCCATGGTATCGACGACGTGCTGGGGTTGCGAGGTGTCCACCGCAAGGCCCTTCGCGTGGCTGGCTGCATCCGGGCCATGCCCGGTCATGCAGTTGTGCAACGAGGCGCCGCCCGGCACGAAGCCGCCTTCGGCGCTGGCGTCCTTGGCGTCGTACTCGCCGTGGATCAAGCCCATGAACTCGGATGCGATGTTGCGGTGGAACCACGGCGGCCGGAAGGTGTGTTCGGCCACCAGCCAGCGCGGCGGGAAGATCGCGAAATCCATGTTGGCGGTGCCGGGGGTGTCCGAGGGCGAAGTCAGCACCGTGAAGATCGACGGGTCGGGGTGGTCGTAGCTGATCGAACCGATGGTGTTGAAGCGGCGCAAGTCGTAGCGATACGGCACGTTGGTGCCGTGCCAGGCCACCACATCCAGCGGCGAGTGCCCGGTCGGCGCGCGCCACAGGTTGCCCTGGAACTTGGCGATGATTTCGAAATCGCCTTCGGTGTCTTCGTATGCCGCCACCGGCGTCTCGAAATCGCGCGCGTTGGCGTTGCCGTTGGAGCCGATCGGACCGAGTTCCGGCAGGCGCAGGTGGGCACCGAAGTTTTCGCACAGCCAGCCGCGTGCGTTGCCGTCCAGCGGCGCGGCCGTGAAACGCACGCCGCGCGGGATCAGGGCAATCTGCTGCGGTTCGATTTCGAGCACGCCGAACTCGGTCGCGATGCGCAGCCGGCCCTGCTGCGCCACGATCACCAGCTCGGCGTCGGCGTCGTAGAAGTAGCGCCCGGTCATCGGCTTGTTGCAGGCGTACACGTGGATGCCGATCCCCGACTGGCTGGCTGGCGAGCCGTTGCCGGCGATGGTGAACAGGCCATCAACGAAGTCGGTGGGCGCCGTGGGCAGCGGGAACGGACTCCAGCGGTAACGCTCCGGCGACGTCGCGCCGGTGTCGAAATGGTTGTGGAAGTGCCGGTGCGCGTGCGCCTCGAAACGGCCATGCGTGGCGCCGGGGCGGATCCGGTACAGCCAGGTGCGCCGGTTGGCGTGGCGCGGCGCGGTGAACGCCGTGCCGGACAGCTGCTCGGCATACAGGCCGTAGGGTGGCCGCTGCGGTGAGTTCTGTCCGATCGGCAGCGCGCCGGCCAGCGCTTCGCTCGAATGTTCGTTGCCGAAGCCGGTTTGGTACGTCAGCGACATGGTGTTTTCCTCGCAGAGCCTTGACCACGGATCTACACGGATCAGCACGGATCAACGGCAAGTTGATTCAGCTGTATCCGTGGGGATCCGTGCAAATCCGTGGTAAAGAAATCAGAGTACGCCGCGCTTCATCTGGTCGCGTTCGATCGACTCGAACAAGGCCTGGAAGTTGCCTTCGCCGAAGCCTTCGTTGCCCTTGCGCTGGATGATCTCGAAGAAGATCGGGCCGATGCAGTTCTGGGTGAAGATCTGCAGCAACAGCTTCTTCTTCGTTTCCATGTCGGCGTCGATCAGGATCTTGTTCTTCGCCAGGCGTGCCACGTCTTCGCCGTGGTTGGGCACGCGCACGTCGATCACCTCGAAATAGGTGTCCGGTGTGTCGAGGAACTCGACGCCGGCGCCGCGCATCGCTTCCACGGTTTCGTAGATGTTGTCGGTGAACAGCGCGATGTGCTGGATGCCCTCACCCTTGTACTCGTCGAGGTACTCGTTGATCTGCGACTTCGGATCATTCGATTCATTCAGCGGAATGCGCACCATGCCGTCCGGAGCGGTCATGGCCTTGGACACGAGGCCGGTCTTGGCGCCCTTGATGTCGAAGTAGCGGATCTCGCGGAAGTTGAACAGCTTCTCGTAGTAGCCGGCCCACTTCGCCATCTCGCCGAAGTACAGGTTGTGGGTGAGGTGGTCGATGAAGGTCAACCCGAAACCCTTCGGATTGCGTTGGCCCTCGGGTACCAGCCATTCGTAGTCGTCGAACACCGAGCCCTTGGCGCCGTAGCGGTCGACGAGATACAGCATGCAGCCGCCGATGCCTTCGATCACGGGCGCGTCCACTGCACGGGTGTTCGCCTTGTGCGTGATTTCGGTCGCGCCGTTGGCGAGCGTCGCCTTCAGTACGTCGCCAGCCGGCTTGGAGAAGCGGATCGCGAACCCGCAGGCACTGGGGCCATGCTTGGCGGCGAAGTCCGAGGCGAAGGAGTCGGCCTGCTCGTTCACCAGCAGGTTGCAGCCACCCTGGCGATACAGCGTGATGGCCTTGCTCTTGTGTTTGGCCACGGCGCTGAAGCCCAGCCGACGGAACAGGTCGTGCAGCAGCTTGGGGTCTGGCGCGGCAAATTCCACGAACTCGAAGCCATCGACCCCCATCGGGTTTTCGAACGTGGTCGGCTGCATACCGGGTTTGGGTTGGGCGTTCATAAGGCGTCTCCGAAAACGAGCTTTTGTGGAAAATCCTGCACTGGGCGGCGATCGTGGACGATCGCACAGGCAAACGCTAAGATAGTTTCAAATGAAACTATTTGCAAGTCGCATGCAATGACCGAGCACGCCCCGTTGGAACTTGAAAAGTTCGTGCCGTACCAGCTGTCGATCGTGTCCAACATGGTCAGCCAGGCGATTGCGGACGAGTATCAGCAACGCTTTGACTTGGGTACGACCGAGTGGCGGGTGATGGCGGTGCTGGCGCGTTACGACGGCGAAGGCTTGTCGGCGCGGGCGGTGGCACGCCTGACCGCGATGGACAAGGTGGCGATCAGCCGCGCGCTGGCGCGGCTGGTGGCAAACGGTCGCGTGCTGCGCCGCACCCATCAGGGCGACAAGCGCCGCTCGGTGTTGCGGCTGTCGGCTGCAGGCTGGCGCATCCACGACGCGGTGGCGCCGTTGGCGCGCCAGCGCGAACGCGAATTCCTGGACCGGCTGGACGCCGAGGAGCGCGAGTGGCTGGCGCGGATCCTCGACAAGCTGCTCGACGGCGAGACGGCGACTGCTAGGTAACACCGTGCATCAGCTTCAGGATCCAGCGTGCAGCGATCAAATAGATCAGCGCGATCGCCACGCCACCGATGAGCAGCCACTTGAACACTTCGCCGTACGCCTGGATGCCGCCGGAAGTGGTGAACGCGGCGATCTGTCCCGCGAGGTCGTAAGCGACGCTGACCCCGAAGAACCAACCGCCCATCGCCAGCGATGCTTCGTCGTGCGCGGCAAGCTTGCCAATCACCCCGTACCCGATCGGTGACAGTGCGAGTTCACCGATGGTCGAACCGAGGTAGCACAGCAGCAGCGTCCACGCCGCGACCTTGCCACCCGGCAGCTGCAGGTAATTGACGGCATACAGCATCACGCCATAGCCGAGTGCCACCAGCAGCAGGCCGATGCCGAACTTGCGCGGCGTCGACGGGTTGATGCCGCGCCTGTCCAGCCACGGCCACAACATTGCCATGAACGGTGCGAAAACCAGGATGTACAGCGGGTTGACTGATTGGAACAGGGTGAAGTCCCACGACAATCCCAGGATCTTTCCGCTCCAGAGTGGCGCCGTGTAATCGCGCGCGAAGAAATTGAGGGCGCTGGCGGAGAGCAGGCTCATCGCCCAGAACAGCACCATCGCCACGAACAGCAGCAACAGCGCGATATAGCGCTGACCCTGCACGCGGTCGCGGCGGCGAATGCTGCTGACGACGAAATACACGACCAGCAGGACGATCAGCAGGTACACGAACCAGTTCATGGCCTGCGGATGAGCCAGCAGCCACGCGCACGGGAGTACCAGCGCCAGCGTCACCAGAATCACTACGGGCGTGGACCATGCGCGTTTGAACCTGACTTTCTCGTCGGCGCCTGGAACCGCGCGATGTTTCCATTCGAATACGATCGCGCCGAACAGCATGCCGAGGGCTGCGGCGACGAAACCCCACCGGTAGCCGTAATGGGCACCGATCCAGGCCGCACACACGAACGGCGCGACAAAGGCGCCAAAATTGATCGCCAGATAGAACAGCGTGTAACCGCCGTCGCGCTTGGGATCTTCCTTGCCGTAGTTGCGCCCGATCAGCACCGTGAGCGGGATGCCCAGCCCGGCTGCCAACACGAAGAACGCCAGCGCCAGCGTGAACAGCTCGCGGCTCGGCGCGGCCATGGCGAAGATGCCGAGCGTTGCCAGCCACAGGGAAACCCGCAGTGCCCGGACCTCCCCGAGCACGTTGTCGGCAACCCATCCGCCGAGGATCGCCGTGGCGTAAGTGAGCGAACCGAAACCCGCAAACAGGAAATTGGCCTGCTTCAGCGCCTGGTCGTGCGGCAGGTTGGCGAAGAATGTATCGGCTGCGTAGGGGGCAAGGAATGCCCGGAAACCGTAGAACGCAAAGTTCAGGCCGACCGTGACGAACAGCAGCATCCAGAGCAGTCGCGGATGGCCCATGAAACTGCCGCCTTGCGGCAGTGGATACGCAGTGTCATCGCTCGCGTGCATCGTCACCCCCTCATGGCTGACGGTGCCAGCCCCGCGCGGACCATAGATGCGTAATGGCAACGACGACAAGCTGCGGTGCAACACGCGGGCCTGGCGTCGCGGGAAGCAAGCCACGAGAAGCAAGCCAAAAGCGTTTGACGCGGATAAGAGCGGATGAACGCGGATAGAGCCTGCAGCTTGAACAGGCAGAGCCACGAACCTGATTAACGTCGTGTCGCAGCTGGCGGATTTCCCTCTCCCTCCGGGAGAAGGTGCCCCGCCTACGGCCGACCGGATCGGTCGTGAACGGCGGAAGCCGGCCCGCAGGGCGAGCGCCATGGACGGCGCGAGTAAGGGGCGGGTGAGGGTACGCTTACGCGAAATGTCGCTGACCGGCGTTGGCGTCCCGTCCGCCGCGACACCGAACCCTCATCCGGCGCTACGCGCCACCTTCTCCCGGGGGGAGAAGGGAAAGACTGGTTGAGGATGCGCGCTAATCGGAACCACGAATTTGCACGGATTGCCACGGATCAAGAAGCAAAAATCCGTGCTGATCCGTGTGGATCCGTTGTCAATGCTTGTGCTGTTGACAGCGCCCGATGCGTTGCCCGTGGATTTCGCTGACTTGAAGCTCTATCCGCGTTCATCCGCTCTTATCCGCGTCGAGACGCTCTTGCTCTTCGCGCGCGCGATGCTCAACCCGGCGCATGTTGGGTGCTTGCTTCTTCAAGGAAGAACCACGAATTTGCACTGATCGCCACGGATCAAGAAGCACAAATCCGTGCTGATCCGTGTGGATCCGTTGTCAATGCTTTTGCTGTTGACACGGTCGGATGCGTTTCCCGTGGATTTCGCTGACTCAAAGCTCTATCCGCGTTCATCCGCTCTTATCCGCGTCGAAAGCTCTTGCTCTTCGCGCGCGCTCTTCGCGCACGACATGCTCAATCCGGCTTGAGTTCGGTGCGCACGTCCAGCAGTTCGGGGAAGAACGTCAGGTCCAGCGCCTTCTTCAGGAACCCCACGCCGGACGAACCACCGGTGCCCTTGCGATGGCCGATGATGCGCTCGACGGCCTTCATGTGGCGGAAGCGCCATAGCTGGAAGTTTTCCTCGACGTCGACCAGCGTTTCGCACAGCGCGTATTCGGCCCAGTACTTGTCAGGCGACTCGTAGATGCGCGTGAACACCGGCAGCAACGATGGTTGATTCTTCCAGCCTTCGCGCACGTCGCGAGCGAGGATGTCTTTCGGCACCGCGTGCCCGCGCCGGGCGAGCCAGTGCAACACGGCGTCGTACAGGCTCGGTGCGTCGAGGGTCTTGCGCAGTCCGGCCTGAATTTCGGGATCGTGCGCGAACACGGCCAGCATGTCGGCGTTCTTGTTGCCTAGCAGGAATTCCACGGTCCGGTATTGCGCCGACTGGAACCCCGACGACGGACCCAGCGCGTCGCGGAATTTCAGGTACTCGTGCGGCGTCATCGTCTCCAAGACCGCCCACTCGTTGAACAACTGATCCTGGATGCGTTTGACGCGCGCCAGTTTCTTCAATGCCTGTTCGGCGCGGTCGGCGTCGAGGTCGGTGATGGCCGCACCAAGTTCGTGGATCATCAACTTCAGCCACAGCTCGGCGACATGGTGCTGCACGATGAACAGCATCTCGTCGTGGTACGGCGGATCCGACACCGGCCGCTGCGCCGCGAGCAGCGTGTCGAGCTTGAGGTAGCTGGCGTAGGTCATGCGACCTTCGAGGTCGCGCT
Organism: Rhodanobacteraceae bacterium; assembly: GCA_035688305.1. Lineage (GTDB taxonomy): Bacteria > Pseudomonadota > Gammaproteobacteria > Xanthomonadales > Rhodanobacteraceae > 66-474. The sequence continues at coordinate 19 of DASSNC010000005.1, read as the reverse complement.
GGATGCCCGCTTCGAGTTC
>DASSNC010000004.1:0-55490 GCA_035688305.1 Rhodanobacteraceae bacterium | reverse complement strand
GTCGTGCGTCTCGCCGCGCCGCTGTTCAGTGCTGGCAAGGGCGTGCCACCGGAACAGGCGCTGCCGGTGTACCTGCGTGACAAGGTGGCGTTGACGCTGCAGGAACAACACGGCGCGCGCGCATGACTGCAGAGCTTTTTTGCCACGGATTTTCACGGATGCGCACGGATAAGGTTCTTGATCCGTGAAGATCCGTGTGAATCCGTGGTGAAAACCTTGCTGTTGCCTGTGCCTTGCACCGAACAGGCGCTGCCGGTCTATCTTCGCGACAAGGTGGCGTTGACGCTGCAGGAACAACACGGCGCGCGTGCATGACTGCAGAGCTTTTTTGCCACGGATTTTCACGGATGCGCACGGATAAGGTTCTTGATCCGTGTCGCTCCGTGTGATTCCGTGGTGAAAGCTTTTCTGTTGCTTTTGCCTTACACCGAGCAGGCCGCGCAGATCGCCTCGGGCAATGCCACCGATGCGCCGGTCGCCGGATCCACCCACACCATCACCACGTTGCCGTCGGCGTACACACATGCGGGATCGCTGCGATCCACAATGCGGTTGCCGATCGTGAGTGACGAATTGCCCAGTCGTTCGCAGGAAAGCAGCACGTCGACTTCGGCGGGCCAGGTGATCGGCTTGCGGTAGTGCAGGTCGACCGCGGCCATCACCGGCATCGCGTGTTCGTTGAACCATTCGCCGGGAACCTGGCGCAGCCACTGCAGGCGCGCTTCCTCAAGGAAAGTCAGGTACGACGAGTTGTTGACATGGTTGAACGCGTCGAGGTCGCGCCAGCGTACGTGCAGGGGAATCGTCGCCAGCGGCGCCGGCGCACGCGTGTTCGCTGGCGCGGTGGTGGGTTCCGCTGCCGGCGCGGCTTTTTTTGCTGCGGGCTTGCGTCGCGCGGCCGGGCGCGGTTTGGACTTGGGCTTGTCGGTCATGCGCGTTTCTTCCTGCGTTGGGTTTTCGATGCGCCGTTCAGCACGTGCGCGAGGAATTGCCCAGTGTACGAAGCCGGTGTCGCCACGATGTCCTCGGGGGTTCCCTTGGCAATGATACGCCCGCCGCCGGCGCCGCCTTCCGGACCGAGGTCAATCACCCAGTCGGCGGTCTTGATCACGTCGAGGTTGTGCTCGATCACCACCACCGTGCTGCCGCCGTCGACCAAACGGTGCAGCACGCGCAACAGTTGTTCGATGTCGAAAAAGTGCAGGCCGGTGGTGGGCTCGTCGAGGATGTACAGCGTGTTGCCGGTGTCGCGGCGCGACAGTTCCTTGGACAACTTCACGCGCTGCGCCTCGCCACCCGAAAGCGTGGTCGCACTTTGGCCGAGCTTGATGTAGCCCAGGCCCACGTCGGTCAAGGTTTCCAGCTTGCGCGCGATTTGCGGAACCGGCGCGAATACTTCCAGTGCCTGTTCGACGGTCATGTCCAACACGTCGGCGATGGTGTAGCCGCGATAGAGGATTTCCAGCGTCTCGCGGTTGTAGCGTTTGCCGTGGCAGACATCGCACGGCACGTACATGTCGGGCAGGAAGTGCATTTCCACCTTGATCAGGCCGTCGCCTTCGCAGGCTTCGCAGCGGCCGCCCTTGACGTTGAAGCTGAAACGCCCGGCCTGATAGCCGCGCGCACGCGATTCCGGCACCTGTGCGAACAGCTCGCGCAGCGGCGTGAACAGGCCGGTGTACGTGGCCGGGTTGGAGCGCGGCGTGCGCCCGATCGGCGCCTGGTTGATGTCCAGCACCTTGTCGAACAGGTCGAGCTTCTCGATGGACTCGTACGGCGCAGGTTGCGCGGACGCGCCATTCAATTCCAGCGCGGCAATGCGATACAAGGTGTCGTTGACCAGCGTGGATTTGCCGGAACCCGACACGCCGGTGATGCAGGTGAACAGGCCCGCGGGAATTTCCAGATCGACGTGTTGCAGGTTGTTGCCGTGTGCGCCCTTCAATTTCAGCACGCGTTTCGGGTCGGGCGGGCGACGCAGCTGGGGTACGTCGATCGCGCGCTTGCCGGAAAGATATTGTCCGGTCAGCGAGCGCGGTGCCTTCAGGATGTCGTTGATCGAGCCTTGCGCGACCACTTCGCCACCGTGCACGCCGGCGCCGGGACCGATGTCGATGATGCGGTCGGCGCTGCGGATCGCATCCTCGTCATGTTCGACCACGATCACCGTGTTGCCGAGATCGCGCAGGCGGGTCAGGGTGCCGAGCAAACGCTCGTTGTCGCGCTGGTGCAGTCCGATCGAGGGTTCGTCCAGCACGTACATCACGCCGACCAGGCCCGCGCCGATTTGCGAAGCCAGCCGGATGCGCTGGGCTTCGCCGCCGGAGAGCGAGTCGGCCTTGCGGTCAAGGGTGAGGTAATCAAGACCGACGTCGATGAGGAAGCGCAGGCGCTCGCGGATTTCCTTGACGATGCGTTCGGCGATTTCGCCGCGCCAACCGGCGAGTTGCAGGTTGTCGACAAAGTTGCGGGCATCGCTGATCGCGAGTGCAGAAAGCGACGGCAGGTTGGTTTCGCCCACGAACACATTGCGCGCGGAAGGGTTCAAGCGTTCGCCGTGGCACTCCGGGCAAGGCCGTTCACTGATGAAGCGGCCCAACTCTTCGCGCACCATGTTGGATTCAGTTTCGCGGTAGCGGCGCTCCAGGTTGGGAATGATCCCCTCGAAGCGGTGCTTGCGTGTACTCGAACCGCCGCCGTGGCCGGGCGTGTACTTGAACGCGATCGCGTCGTCGCCCGAACCGGTCAATACCGCGTCGCGGGTCTTTTGCGGCAGTTTGTTCCACGGGGTGTCTGGATCGAAGCCGTAATGCTTCGCCAGCGATTGCACCATTTGCCAGTAGTAGGGATTGCGCTTGTCCCAGCTGCGGATCGCGCCGGTGGCGAGCGAGCGTTCCGGGTGCGCCACCACCCGGGCAGGGTCGAAGAATTGCGTCACGCCCAGACCATCGCAGGTTTGGCATGCGCCGACCGGCGAGTTGAACGAGAACAGCCGCGGTTCCAGTTCCGGCAAGGAGTAGTCGCATTGCGGACAGGAGTAGCGCGACGAGAACAACTGTTCCGGCGCCTTGTCGTCGTCGAGATCGACCAGGATCGCCAGGCCCTCGCCGAGCCGCAGTGCGGTCTCGAACGATTCGGCGAGGCGCTGCTTCAAATCCGCGCGTGGCCGGAAGCGGTCGATCACGGCTTCGATGGTGTGCTTGATGCGCAGGCCCAGCGCCGGCACGGTGTCGAGGTCGTACACCTCGCCATCGACCCGTGCACGTACGAAACCCTGCGCGCGCAACTGTTCGAACACCTGCACGTGCTCGCCCTTGCGCTCGCGGATCACGGGCGCCAGCAGCATGAAGCGCTTGGTGTCGGGCAACGCCAGCGTGGCATCAACCATCTGGCTGACCGTCTGCGCGGCCAGCGGGGTGCCGTGATTCGGGCAGCGCGGTGTGCCGACCCGCGCGTACAACAGGCGCAGGTAATCATGGATCTCGGTGATGGTGCCGACCGTCGAGCGCGGGTTGTGCGAAGTCGACTTCTGCTCGATCGAAATCGCCGGCGACAGGCCCTCGATCGAATCCAGGTCGGGCTTTTCCATCATCGACAGGAATTGCCGCGCGTACGACGACAGCGATTCGACGTAGCGGCGCTGGCCCTCGGCATACAGGGTGTCGAAGGCCAGCGAGGACTTGCCCGATCCCGACAGGCCGGTGATCACGATCAATTGATCGCGCGGCAGGTCGAGGTCGATATTCTTGAGGTTGTGGGTGCGGGCACCGCGGATGCGGATGGTGTCCATGGCAAAACGTGCGGCAAAGACTGATTACTATACGCGGCATTGTCTCGGCGAATGAGATCGCAGGGGTTCATGCGTCCGCGCGCCGGCGCGGCGCACGTTCAGGTCGCTGCGACCCGGCGTTCCAGGTTGGGTTGAGCGCAGCGAAGCCCAACGCGCGGTCACGCGCCCGAGTTGGGCTTCCCCGGTTCAAGTCCGGGGTCAGCCCAACCTACGGTCCTGGGTTCACGCCATCCATCGCCTCGACGATCCGGCGGCAGTTGCCCTTCAGGGCAGCGTTGCAGGTTGGGCGGGCGCAGCGAAGCCCAGCGCGCAGCCATGCGATCTTGGGCAGTTGTAGGTTGGGTTGAGCGCAGCGAAGCCCAACGCGCGGTTGCGCGACCGAGTTGGGCTTCCCCGGTTCAAGTCCGGGGTCAGCCCAACCTACGGTCCTGGGCACACGCGATCCATGGCTTGCACATTGCGCAGCAGTTGCCATCCAGGGTCGAAATGCCGTAAAATCGCCGGTTCGAGCGCGCGCATGCGCGCCGAATCGACCCAAGAATAACGACAGAACCAGAGAGCCGAAACCATGTACGCAGTCATAGTTACCGGCGGTCGCCAGTACCGCGTGATGCAGGGAGAAGTCCTTCGCGTCGAAAAACTGGAAGCCGAGCCCGATGCGGCCATTACCTTCGACCAGGTTTTGCTGATCGGCGAAGGCGAAGGCGTCACCGTTGGCAGCCCAACGGTTGCCGGCGCCACCGTCACCGCCAAGGTGCGTGCCCACGGCCGCGCCGACAAGGTCCGCATCGTCAAATTCCGCCGCCGCAAGCACTTCCGCAAGCAGATGGGCCATCGGCAGCATTACACCGAAATCGAGATCACCGGCATCGCCGGTGGCAACCAGTAAGGAGAAGCCGCCATGGCACATAAAAAGGGCGTAGGTTCCTCGCGCAACGGCCGCGACTCCAACCCGAAATACCTGGGCGTCAAGCTGTTCGGCGGCCAGGCCGTCGAGGCCGGCAACATCATCGTCCGCCAGCGCGGCACCCAGTTCCATCCGGGCGTTGGGGTCGGCATCGGCCGCGATCACACCCTGTTCGCGCTGGTCGATGGCAAGGTGCACTTCACCGTCAAGGGCCCCAAGAGTCATCGCACGGTGAACGTGGTCGCCGGTTGAGTTCCGCCGCGTGTTGATCATGGAAGGCCCCGCCCAGCGCGGGGCCTTTTGTTTTCCGCGGGGGTTGGGGATGGGTGGTGGGGGCGCAAGACCGTATCTCCGCTGTGCTCGAACCACTATCCTTTCCCGCGCATCTATTCGTTTTTGCGCGCCCCCGCTGTCCGCCCCCAATCCCCGCTCCTCATGAAATTCGTCGACGAAGCCATCATCAAGGTCCAGGCCGGCAACGGCGGGGACGGCTGCGCCAGTTTCCGGCGCGAGAAGTTCATTCCGTTCGGCGGGCCCAACGGCGGCGACGGCGGCGCCGGCGGCAGCGTCTGGCTGATTGCCGACGAGGGCCTGAACACGCTGGTCGATTTTCGCCACCACCGGCAGTTCAAGGCCCAGCGCGGTGAGAACGGCAGGGGCAGTGACATGTACGGGCACGGCGGCGAAGACACCACGATCCGCGTGCCGGTGGGTACCTCGGTGATCAATGTCGATACCGACGAGTTGATCGGCGACCTCACCACGCACGGCCAGAAGTTGCTGGTCGCCAAGGGCGGCAAGGGTGGCTTGGGCAACATCCATTTCAAGAGCTCGACCAACCGCGCGCCACGGCGTTTCACGTCCGGCACGCCGGGCGAGGAACGCGACCTGAAGCTGGAGCTGAAGGTGCTGGCCGATATTGGCCTGCTCGGTTTTCCGAACGCCGGCAAGAGCACCTTCATCCGTGCGGTCTCGGCGGCCACGCCGCGGGTCGCGGATTATCCGTTCACGACCTTGCAGCCGCACTTGGGCGTGGTCAGTGTCGGGCCGGGGCAGGGCTTCGTGATCGCCGATATTCCCGGCCTGATCGAAGGCGCCGCCGAAGGCGCGGGACTTGGCGTCCAGTTCCTCAAGCACGTCTCGCGTACCAGCCTGCTGCTGCACCTGGTCGACGTCGCGCCGCTCGATGGTGCCGATCCGGTCGAGCAGGTTCGGATCATCGAGGGCGAGTTGGAACGCCACGATCCCGAGTTGCTGCAGCGCCCGCGCTGGCTGCTGCTCAACAAGATCGACCTGTGGGCGCCGGAAGAACGCGACGCCAACGCGCGCGACATCATCCAGCGGCTGGACTGGCAAGCGCCCTGGTTCGCGATTTCCGCGGCCGAGCGGCTTGGCACGCACGAGGTGTGCCAGGCCGCGCAGCGCTACTTCGACGAGCAGCGTGTTTTGGCCGCGGAACAGAGTGACGCCGAAGGGGAGTCGGCTGGATGAGCCGGCCGGCAGCAACAAAAAAGCCGGCTGGCGCCGGCTTTTTCAGCTCACGAAAGCGCGACGACTCAGGCCAGCGCCTTGATGTGCGCGGTCAGGCGGCTCTTGTGACGGGCAGCCTTGTTTTTGTGGATCAGGCCGCGGCTGGAATAGCGGTCAAGCACCGGCTGCGCGGCCTTGTAGGCGGCTTCGGCACCGGCCTTGTCCTTGGCTTCGATGGCCTTCAGCACTTTGCGGATCGACGAGCGCAGCATGGAGCGCTGGCTGGCGTTGCGCATGCGGTTGGCTTCGGACTGACGGGCGCGCTTTTTGGCGGACTTGATGTTGGCCACGGGGTGACTCCAAGCGGATTCATGGAAAGACAGCCCGCTAGTATCGTGGCAAACCGCGTTGCAGTCAATCGCGGCAGGGGTCAGCGAAACCGGGGTCAGAGTGCAATTTCGACGTGGATCCGCGATGGCGCGACGGCCTGCCCGAAATTGCACTCTGACCCCGGTTTCGCCGGTTTCGCCGGGTTCACGGCCGCATGAGCACGGCGATGCCATCTGGCAAGGGCGAAGGCCGCCCACCCAGCCTGCTGCGCGGGGTCTTCTCGTTCAGCAGCATGACCATGATTTCGCGCGTGCTGGGCCTCGCGCGCGACGTCTCGATCAGCCACGTGTTCGGCGCGAACGTTGCCACCGACGCGTTCGTGATCGCGTTCCGCATCCCCAATTTCATGCGCCGCCTGTTTGCGGAAGGGTCGTTCTCGACAGCTTTCGTACCGGTGTTCACCGAGGTCAAGCAGACCGGCAGCCACGCCGATCTGAAGGAACTCACTTCGCGCGTGGCCGGCACCCTCGGTGGCGTGCTGCTGGTGGTGACCGCGCTGGGTTTGATCTTCGCGCCCTGGGTGGCGGTCGGCTCGGCGCCGGGCGCGCTGGATGATCCGCACAAGTTGTCGCTCACCGTTCACCTGCTGCGGCTTACCTTCCCGTACCTGTTGTTCGTGTCGCTGACCGCGCTCGCGGGCGGCGTGCTCAACAGCTTCCACAAGTTCGCGCTGCCCGCCCTGGCGCCGGTGATCCTCAACCTGTGCCTGATCGCGGGTGCGTTGGGACTCTCGCGCGTGCTTGCGGTGCCGATTGAATCTCTGGGTTGGGCGGTGCTGGCGGCGGGCATCCTGCAGCTGCTGTTCCTGCTGCCGGCGCTGCGGCGCCTCGACCTGCTGGTGTTGCCGCGTTGGGGCTGGAATCACCTGCAGGTCAGGAAAATCATGCGACTGATGCTGCCGACCCTGTTCGGCTCATCGGTGGCGCAGGTGAACCTCCTGCTGGACACCATCGTGGTCTCGCTGCTGGTCACCGGATCGCAGACATGGCTCTACTACGCCACGCGTTTCCTCGAATTGCCGTTGGGCGTGTTCGGCGTTGCCTTCGGGACCGTGATCCTGCCGGCGCTGTCGCGACACTTCGTGGCCGCCGATCGCAATGGATTTTCGCACGCGCTGGACTGGGGCCTGCGTACCACGCTGCTGATCGCGCTGCCCGCGATGTGCGGCCTGCTGCTGCTCGCGGAGCCGGTGGTGGCGACCGTCTTCCAGAATGGCCGTTTCAGTGCCTTCGACAGCCACATGACCGCGATCGCGGTACTGGCCCTGGCCGCCGGGGTGCCCGCGATTGCGCTGACGCGCACCTTGTTGCCGGCGTTCTACTCGCGCCAGGACACCAGAACACCGGTGAAGGCAGGCGTGATCACCCTGGTCGCGAACATGGTCTGCAACTTCGCCTTGATCGCGTTGTTGTTCGAACTGTGGGCGCCGGCGGGCCTGAAGAACGAGTCGTGGCTGCAAGGCATCGCGCAGCAGCCGGGCCTGCACCTTGGCATGGCGATCGCGAGCTCGCTGACCAACTACCTGCAATTCGGCTTGCTCTGGTGGTACCTGAAGCGCACCGGCGCGTACCAGACCCAGCCCGGCTGGGCGCGTCACTGGTCGCGCATGCTGCTGGCTTGCGCGGCGATGGTGGTGGTGCTGGGTGTCGGCGTGTGGATCTGGCCGTGGGCGCAGTGGGTGAACGAGGCGATCATCACGCGGATCTGGAAACTCGTGGTGTTGGTGGGCGCGGGTGGCGCGGTCTACGTTGCGGTGTTGTTCGCGCTTGGGTTCCGGATGCGGGATCTCAGAAGTACGTGAACGCTTGGCCGGGTACGCGCGACCGGCGATAATGCTGAATTCACCGGGAGCACGCCCATGCCTGCGTACATGCAATCCTCCGAGATGGCCAAGCGGAAGCCGGTGACGGTGCCTGGACTGCGCGCGATGAAAGCGCGCGGCGAGAAGATCGCGATGCTGACGTGCTACGACGCCAGTTTTGCCGCACAGATGGAAGCGGCGGGCATCGACGTGGTGCTGGTGGGCGATTCACTGGGCAACGTGGTGCAGGGTCATTCCAGTACTTTGCCGGTGACTCTGGACGACATCGTGTACCACACGCGCCTGGTGTCGCGCGGCGTCGCGGCAACCCTGCTGATTGCCGACATGCCGTTCATGCAATTCCGCGATCCGGATATTGCCTTGGCGGCAGCCGCGCGCCTGATGGCCGAAGGCGGCGCGGCCATGGTGAAACTGGAAGGTGGCAGCGACTGGGTGTGCGAAGTGATCGCCAGGCTCGTCAAGCACGACGTGCCGGTATGCGCGCATCTTGGCCTCACCCCGCAATCGGTGCACAAGCTTGGCGGCTACCGCATGCAAGGCAAGACCGATGATGCCGCCGCGCGCTTGCGCGCCGAGGCGCGCGAGGTGGCGCTCGCGGGCGCGGAGCTGTTGGTGCTGGAATCGGTGCCGGCTGCGCTGGCGGCGTCGATCACCAGGGAACTGACGATTCCGACCATCGGCATCGGTGCCGGCGTCGATTGCGATGGCCAGGTGCTGGTGTGCTACGACATGCTCGGCATCACGCCGGGCCGGCGCCCGAAGTTCAGCAAGGATTTCCTGAGCGGCCGGGGATCGGTGCGCGACGCGATCGCGGCCTATGCCGACGATGTCCGCGCCGGGCGCTTCCCGGGCCCCGAGCAGATCGCCGGATAACCCGAATGCGAACAGTCGCCGACGCCCGCTCCCTGCGCGCCACCGTGCAGGCCTGGCGCAAGGACGGCCAGTCGATCGGCTTCGTGCCGACCATGGGCAACCTGCACGCCGGGCACTTCTCGTTGATCGATCTGGCCCGGCGCCACGCCGACCACGTGGTCGCGAGCGTGTTCGTCAATCCGACCCAGTTCGGACCCAACGAGGACTACACGCGTTATCCGCGCACGCTGGCGCAGGACAGTGTCGGCCTCGCCGAGCAACACTGCGATCTGCTGTTCACGCCTGCAGTCGAAACGCTGTACCCGTACGGCCCCGAACATGCATTGTCAATCCACGTGCCGGTGATCGGCGATACCCTCGAAGGCGCGCACCGGCCGGGGCATTTCGATGGCGTGGCCACCGTGGTCGCAAAATTGTTGACGCTGGTGGCGCCGGACGCTGCGGTGTTCGGGCAAAAGGACTGGCAGCAATTGCTGGTGGTGAAGCGGCTGGTCAAGGAACTGGCGCTGCCGACCGAGATCCTTGCCGGACCGATTGTGCGCGAATCCGATGGTCTGGCGATGTCTTCGCGCAACCAGTATCTCGACGCCGGGCAGCGTGCGCAGGCCCCGCAACTGCACGCGACACTGGAATGGATGCACGCGTCGCTGGCCGCCGGCAATCCGCGCGAAGCCGTGGAAAGCGCCGCCTCCATGCGCCTGAAGCGCGCCGGATTCGTGCCGGACTACGCCGTGATCCGCCGCGCGGGCGACCTTTCCGTGCCGGTCGGCGGTGAACCCGCAGGCTTGATTGCCTTGGTCGCGGCCAGGCTTGGCGACACGCGCCTGATCGACAACTTGTTGTTCGGCTGAGGGTTGTGCGCTGCAGCATTCCGGCTGTTCAGCCGTTATAATGGGCAAACCCGGCAATCTTTGACGCCGGAGGTGCCCCATGCAACTGAACATGCTCAAAGCCAAGATCCACCGCGCGACCGTGACCCACGCCGAGCTGCATTACGAGGGTTCGATCGCCATTGACGGCAACCTGCTGGATGCCGCGGGCATCCGCGAGTACGAACAGATCCACGCCTGGAACGTCAACAACGGCGAGCGCTTCGTCACGTACGCCCTGCGCGCCGAAGAAGGCTCGGGCATCATTTCGGTGAACGGCAGCGCTGCGCATCGCGCCCAGCCCGGCGACCTCGTGATCATTGCCGCCTTCGTGTCGATGACGGCGGCGGAAGCCGAGCAACACCAGCCGATGCTGGTCTATGCCGACGCCGACAACCACATCGCGCGCACCAATCGCTCGATTCCGAAGCAGATGGCTGCGGCGTAACGCTCCATTGCGGCGCTCTCCGAGCGCCGGGATCCTCTTCCGCGCTTGGCCTCTTGCGCCAGTTCGCCGCGCTTGCGCAGGGTTTCGCACGCCTTGGGTGACGAGCCGGCGCAGCTGCGTAGGTTGGGTTGACCCCGCACTTGATCCAGGGGAAGCCCAACGTCATCGCTCGCACGTGTTGGGCTTCCCCGGTAAGAACACCGGGTCAGCCCAACCTACACGTCTTGATCTTCCTTCCCCCGTTTACGGGGGAAGGTGCCCGCAGGGCGGATGGGGGTCGCGTTCGCGCAGCTGCGTAGGTTGGGTTGCCCCGGACTTGATCCGGGGGAAGCCCAACCTACGCAGCCGCATCTGCCCGCGTCTAAAGCGAGCGGAACCACCTGTTAGAAGTCACGGGCAAAAGAAAAAAAGTCGATCAGGCGCTGACGAGTGCTGTGGCCGCGCCGTGTGGCAAGCCAGCTAGGCGTCGCGAGTGCGTGCTTGCCGCGCGAGCGCCCACGCCACATGCTCGCGCACCAGCGGTGACGGGTCGTCGGCGCGGGCTGCGAGCGCTGCCAATACCGCGGGGGAACCCGGCGCATTGCCCAGCGCCACCGCGACATTGCGCATGAAGCCTGCGTAGCCGGCGCGGCGGATCGGCATGCCTTCGGTCCTGGCGAGGAATTCGTCTTCCGTCCACGCGAACAGCTCGACCAGTTTCACGCCATCCAGTCCGTGGCGCGGCGCAAAATCTTCCTCGTGCGTTGCTTGCGCGAACTTGTTCCACGGGCACACCAGTTGGCAATCGTCGCATCCGAATACGCGGTTGCCCAGCAACGGGCGCAGGTCTTCCGGAATCGGGTCTTTCGATTCGATGGTGAGATAGGAAATGCAGCGGCGCGCATCGAGCTGGTAGGGGCCGATGATCGCCTGCGTGGGGCACACCTCGATGCAGCGCGTGCAGGTGCCGCAATGCGCGCTGGCCGGCGCGTCGATCGGCAAGGGCAGGTCGGTGAGAATCTCGCCGAGGAAAAAGTACGAACCCGCGTCGCGGTTGATGACGAGCGTGTGCTTGCCGATCCAGCCGAGTCCGGCGTTGCGCGCCAGGGCCTTTTCGAGGATCGGTGCCGAGTCGGTAAAGGCGCGGTAGCCGAACGGGCCGGTCTCCACTTCGATGCGGCTGGCGAGTTTCTGCAAGCGATTGCGGATCAGCTTGTGGTAATCGCGGCCCAACGCGTAGCGCGAAATGTAGGCGCGTTCGCCGTCGGCGAGGGTTTGCCAGGCTGCGTTGGTATCGGTGCCGTTGGGGAAGTAGTCCATCCGCGCGGAAATCACGCGCACGGTGCCGGGCTGAAGTTCGGCCGGGCGCGAGCGCTTGCTGCCGTGGCGCTGCATGTAATCCATGCTGCCGTGGCGGCCCTCGTCCAGCCATGCCTGCAGGTGCGCTTCATCTTCGCCCAGCTCGACGCCGGTAATGCCGACTTGCGCGAACCCGAGCTCGCTGCCCCAGGCCTTGATGCGTTGCGCAAGGGCAGTGAAGTCGATGGCGCTGCGTGTTTGCATACGCGCATTGTAGGATCACGCCATGCCGACGCCCGATCCGCAGGCAATTTTGTACACCAACGCGCAGGTGCGCGCGCTCGATAGTGCCGCGATCGACAGCGGTATTCCCGGTATCGAGTTGATGCAACGCGCGGCGGGCGCGGCGTTCGCCGAGTTGCGCAAGCGCTGGCCGCAGGCGCGTTCGCTGTGCGTCTTGTGCGGGCCGGGCAACAATGGTGGCGATGGATTCCTGCTGGCGGCGCTGGCGCGCGCCGCGGGGTTGCAGGCACGCGTGATCGCCATCAGCGAGACTGCGTCGGGCGACGCCGCGCTGGCGCGGGATCGTTATCTGCGCGAAGGCGGCGAGGTGTCGCGCGCCGATTCCGGCTTGCCGCCTGCAGACGTCTATGTCGATGGTTTGTTCGGATCAGGATTGAATCGTGCGCCGGCTGGCGACGCGGCGCGCCTGATCGGGGCACTGAATGCGCAGGCGCAACCGGTGCTGGCGTTGGACGTGCCGAGCGGCTTCGATTCCGATGCGGGCGCCGCGTTCGATCCCTGCGTGCGTGCGACCGCGACGGTGTGTTTCGTGGGTTGGAAGCGCGGGTTGTTCACGGCCAGGGGGCAGGACCAGTGCGGCGAGCGCACGTTGGCGATGCTGGAGATTCCAGTTGACGTCCACGCAAGCCAGACTCCCGATGCAATGTTGCTGACGCCGCACACATTGCTGCCGCGTTCCCGCGACAGCCACAAGGGCCGCTACGGCCATGTGCTTGCGATCGGAGGCGACCTCGGCGCAGGCGGTGCGGTGCGGATGTGCGGCGAAGCTGCGGCGCGGGTGGGCGCAGGGCTGGTCAGCATCGCCACCCGCGAAGCCAACGTCGGCGCGATCCTCGCCGCACGTCCCGAGTTGATGCCGCACGGCGTGCATGTGCCGCGCAATCTGGAGCCGCTGCTGGCGCGCGCCAGCGTGATCGCGCTGGGGCCGGGTTTGGGCCAGGATGATTGGGGCCACGGCTTGTGGCAGGCGGCGCTGCGCGCGAACCTGCCGACCGTGCTGGATGCCGATGGCCTGAACCTGCTGGCGCGTGCGGCCCACGCACTGCCCGAGCAGCTTGTGTTGACGCCGCACCCGGGTGAAGCAGCGCGCCTGCTCGGCGTGTCGATCGGCGACGTGCAGGCGGATCGGTTTGCCGCCGCGCGGGCATTGGCGCAGAAATATCGCGCGGTGGTGGTGGTGAAGGGTGCCGGTTCCGTGATCGCCGATCCGGATGGGCGCGTCGCAGTTTGCCCGTGGGGCAATCCGGGCATGGCCTCGGGTGGAATGGGCGACGTGCTGACCGGCGTGATCGCCGGCCTCCTGGCGCAGGGACTGGATACGTGGGATGCGGCGTGCATCGGAACCGGCCTGCACGCGCGCGCCGGTGACTTGGCCGCACGCGCAGGCGAGCGCGGCTTGCTGGCGTCGGACCTGTTTCCCTACCTGCGCGCGCTGCTGAATGGCCGCGTGGGAAATTCCTGAATCTTCGCTTGCTTCACATCACCAGTGCGACGCCGTGTCCGGTCGCGCAGCGTGGTCGCGTGTACACTCCGCGGCCTCGCCGCAATATCGGTTCGTGGAATCGACCTTGGCCGCACCTTCCGCCCGTACCGTTGTCTTGTCGAACGAAGCCGCCACCGTGGCGCTTGCCCAGCGCCTGGCACCTTCGCTGCGCCACGGCGGCGTGGTCTACCTGCGCGGTGAACTCGGTGCCGGCAAGACCACGTTTGCGCGCGCGCTGTTGCGCAAGCTCGGCGTGGGGGAGCGGGTCAAGAGCCCGACCTACAGCTTGCTTGAGCGTTACAACGTCGACGAGCACGATGCCTTCCACCTCGACTTGTACCGCATCGCCGGTGCCGGTGAGCTGGAATGGCTGGGCCTCGACGAGCTGGATGCGCCGGATGCAATCGTGCTGATCGAATGGCCAGAACGCGGCAGCGGCGCGCTGCCGGCCGCGGATCTCGATGTGGCGCTGGAGCACGCGGGCACTGGCCGGGCGGCCGATATCACCGCCGTGTCGGCACGGGCACGAGACTGGCTGGCCGCAGCCAGCCCCTGACACCGGCAACGGCGACGCAGCAACTTGGCGAACCTTCCTGATTTTGCGTTGACGAACTTATCGCAGCCCACGGATAACAAAGGGAAAAGCTTGCAATTTGGCGTGGCATGCGGTTGAATTCCTCACCATGAGGGGGATAACGCGCCCACTGCTGTCGGTTTTGGTCCTGATCTGCGGTGTATTGATGTGCGCCGCCAGCGCCGCGGCCGCGCCGGCTGCAGCCGCCACCACGGTCAACGGCGTGCGCGTCTGGGGCGGCCCGGACTCCACCCGCGTGGTCATGGATCTGTCTGGACCCGCCGAGTACAAGCTGTTCCAGTTGGACAAGCCCGATCGCGTGGTGCTCGACTTCAGCGACAGCACCTTCGGCAAAGGTGTCGCCGATGCCGCAGGCAAGGGCGTCGTCAAGGACGTGCGCGTCGGGCATTACCAGGGCAAGGCGCGCGTCGTGCTGGACCTCGACGGCCCGGCCCATCCCAAGAGTTTCCTGCTGACCCCGGCCGGACAATACGGCTATCGCCTGATCGTTGACCTTGGCACGCCCAGCAACCAGCCGCCGCGGATCGTGCGCACCATCGACGACGACGTCGCGCACGACAAGCCGCGCCCGGTGGTGATCGCGGTGGACGCCGGCCACGGCGGCGATGATCCTGGCGCGCGCGGTCGCGGCAAGACGCTCGAGAAGACCGTCACGTTGGAAATCGCCAAGGACCTCGCCAAGCTGATCGACGCGCAGCCCGGCATGCAGGCCGTGCTGACCCGCGATGGCGACTACTTCGTGCCGCTGAAGAAGCGCTTCCAGATCGCGCGCTCGCACAAGGCCGACCTGTTCGTGTCGATCCACGCCAATTCCTGTCCCGATTATTGCGACGCACGTGGCGCCTCGGTGTGGGTGCTGTCCACCCACGGCAAGCAGAGCGAGGCGGGCCGCTGGCTGGCCAACAGCGAAAACGCGTCCGACCTGATCGGCGGCGTGTCGCTGGACGACAAGAACCACATGCTCGCTTCGGTGTTGCTGGACCTCTCGCAGGGCGCCAGCATGCACGCTGCGCACGAGGTTGGCGGCGACGTCCTGGATGCGCTGGGCAAGATCGGGCCGCTGTATCGCAGCACCGTGCAGGGCGCGAATTTCGTGGTGCTGCGTTCGCCCGACGTGCCCTCGATCCTGGTCGAGACCGCCTTCATCAGCAATCGCAGCGACGAACGCAGGCTGGACAGTGCGCGCGATCGCGAACGGCTCGCCAACGCGATCCTGGTGGGGGTGAAGCAATACTTCCAGACCACGCCGCCACCGGGTACCTGGCTCGCGGCACAGCGGGACCAGCGGCTGCACCTTCCGTCCAGCGCGCCGTTGATCGCCAAGGTCGATACTTCGAACCGGGGGCAAAGTGGGACTATTCCGGCGGTTGCGTCTGCAGCAGCCGGCGGTGGTGCGGGTGATGCGATCCAGGACATGCACAAGGTGGCGCGCGGCGAGACGCTTTCCGGAATTGCCCAGCAATACGGCGTAAGCCTGCGCTCCCTGCGCCAGGTCAACTCCGGCAAGATCCAGTCCGGTGGCGCGATCCAGGCGGGCGCGGTGTTGTTGATCCCCAATTCGTGACCAGGCCCCGAACCGGCGATTTCCATATCGCCTGACCGTGCTTGCAGAAGCGCCGCAAGGCGCGACGGGTTGGCGGCCCCGCCACGGGACGCGTCGATCGTAGCCAGGTGCCATGCAGTCGGGCCTTCCAGTTCCCCTGCACGCTTTGACAGCTATCCGGATCGCCGCGATAATGCGCGGCTACCCACTCATGTGGCTCAGGCGGCTGAGCGCGTTGCGTGGGTGCAAATGCCCGAATAGCTCAGCTGGTTAGAGCACTAGACTGTTAATCTGGGGGTCGTAGGTTCGAGTCCTACTTCGGGCGCCAGACATGCAAGGCCGACGCATTCGCGTCGGCCTTTTTCATGTTCGGCGACGTTGGGCTTCACTTCGTTCAGCCCAACCTACGTGATTCGTTCCACCGAACCTGAGAGTTTTGGATTTTCGGTGCGTAGGTTGGGTTGAGCGGCGCGGCGCGAAGCCCAACATTCTCGAACCGCGGCGTTGGGCTTCACTTCGTTCAGCCAAACTTACGTGATTCGTTCCACCGAACCTGAGAGTTTTGGATTTTCGGTGTGTAGGTTGGGTTGAGCGGCGCGGCGCGAAGCCCAACATTCTCGAACCGCGACGTTGGGCTTCACTTCGTTCAGCCCAACCTACGTGATTCGTTCCACCGAACCTACGTGATTTGGGCGCCAGACATGCAAGGCCGACGCATCCGCGTTGGCCTTTTTAATGTTCAGCGGCAAGGACTGCTGCATTTGGACGTCCGTTTCCCGCATACTCCCGGACTTCGCTGAATTCGGAGTGCGTGAGTGGTGACCGGAACGTCGCAGTCGATGGCTGGCATCAGTGGCATGGCGGTGTATGTACCGCCATACCGGGTGGATCTGGAACGCTGGTGCGGTTGGACGGGCAATGATCCGGCCAAGACCCGCGCGGTGGTCGGTCATGCGTTCCGCATGGCGGGCCCTGACCAGAATGTGTACACGCTCGCGGCGAACGCCCTGTTGCGTTTGATCGAGCGCTGTGACATCGATCCGCGTGACGTCGGCTATCTTGCGCTCGGCACGGAGTCGAGCACCGACAACGCGACCGGCGCGGTGATCGTGCGTGGGTTGGTCGATCGTGCACTGCGCGCGGAAGGCAAGCCGGCACTGGCGCGTGCTTGTGAAGTCCCGGAGTTCAAGCATGCTTGCCTTGGCGGCGTGTATGCGCTGAAAGGCGGGCTGCGTTACCTCGCCTGCGACGGTCGCGGCCGGCAGGCGATCGTGGTCAGTGCCGACATCGCCGAGTACGCGCGCGGCAGCAGTGGTGAGCCGACCCAGGGCGCGGGTGCGGTGGCGATACTGCTGGAAGCCCGTCCGCGCTTGTTGGCGATCGACCTCGCTGCCAGCGGCAGTGCGTCGGAATATCGCGGCCTCGATTTTCGCAAACCCTTCCTGCGCTTCGCCGGACAGACGCCCGGACGGCACGGGCGACTGAACGATCTGCCGGTTTTCAACGGCAAGTATTCGACCGATTGCTACACCGATGCGACCCTGCGGGCGCTGGATGCGATGTTCGCGCGTCGCGCCGGTTCGCGCAGCGCTTGCATGCGTGATTTCGCTGCAGTCTTCATGCACCGGCCGTACCACCACATGCCGCGCAATGCGTGGGCCGTGGCCTGGCTGGCCGCGCTCGCACACGATGCGACGCAGGGAGATGGTGGCGCGCGCGAACTGCTGGCGGGCTATTGCGACGCGGCACAGGTGCCGATGGCGGATCTTGCCGCCGAGTTGCAACGAGGCACGCCGGAGTGCGGCATGGATGCGTTGCCGGCGGCCGCCTACCCGTTGGTGGCGGCGGTGTTGAAGGCCTTCCGCAAGGGCGCGGAGTATCGGGAGATCGTCGAGGGCAAATTGCAATTGGGTGCCGCGTTGATGATGGAACTTGGCAACCTGTACACGGCCGCGTTGCCCGCGTGGCTGGCAGCCGGCCTTGATGATGCGGCGACGAATGAGGTCGCCCTGGATGATCGCGCTGTGTTGATACTGGGTTATGGCAGCGGCGATGCGGCCGAGGCGTTGCCCGCGCGCGTTGTGCCCGGTTGGCGCGATGCCGCGCGCACGCTCCGCTTCGCCGACGCCTTGGCGGGCGCGGTGGATCTGGATGAGGCCGCGTATGCCACGTTGCACGACAGCGGCATTCTGGATGGCTCAGTTCAGCCAGCGGGCCGCGGCCTGGTCATCGACCACGTCGGCACCCACGACGACGTCGCGTTTCAGGATTTCGGCATCGCGTATTACCGGTATTGCGGCAGGCCTTGATCGCCGGCTGTCGCGCCGGTTGGGCGAATTGACAACCGGAAGCGCGATAGCGTCACTGCAATCCGGCGAGGCAAGCCTGCAAGCGCCGCGGACTCGCTGTCGCCGTGCGTACGCGCCCCGCATTGGACACTACGACCTCTTCGCCGCTGCCGCTGCGCGTGTTGCAGATGGTAAAGCTGGCGTTGCGGCCGGCTGCGCTGCCGTTCGGGTGGAAGGCGACCAGCTTGCGTCCCGCGCTGGTGGTGATGCGGGCGCCGGGCGACGTGGCGGGGAAGGTTGCGATGACGGGCGTGCCCGCGTCGGGTTGGCCGTCATGATCGGCATCGTCGGCGATGATCCAGCCGTGTTGCCAGTCGCGGGTGTCATCGCACGCGTGACCGTCGGCACTCGGGCACGCCACGACGCGCCGGTTGTGCATGATGGCTGCCGTGCGCGCGTGGCGAAGCGAGGTTGCGATGGATGCCTCGGCACTGGCGCTGCGGGTGTTCGCCAACAACGTCGCCATTGCCGGCGCACCGATCATTGCGAGAATTCCGATGATGGCGAGGGTAATCAGCAGTTCCGTCAGTGTGAACCCATGCGCGGGATGTTCGTGATGGGGCATGGCCGTTTCCTCGGGGACGATGGAAACAGTCTGCGCAACGAACCTCGTGCAGGGCAGCGGCGCGCTACGCCTGATCGGGTCGGCGTAAGCCTACGCGGCGTGTAAGGGCAGGACGATACGAGTGGGTCGGAATCCACCACGTTCCGCGGGACGGACGGAGCAGGGTGGTACGCGCGGCGTGACGTCGTGGCCGCGGCGGGATGACTGGCGTGACGCGAAACGGTGGTCCCCTTCGATCGCGTTCGCGAGCAAAGGGGAAGGACAGCGGTCAGCGGTGTGTTGCAGTGCGGGCCGCCGCGATCAGGCCTGAAACGTAGCGCATGTCCGCGAGCCTCTGCGCTTCCGCGGAGGCGCCGGCAATCTGCGCGGCGGCGGCGGCGAGTTCGGCCTTGCGCTGCTTTGCGCCCGCAGCGTCGGTCGACTGGGCAATGGCGCTGACATACAACGCATACGCGTAATCGTGGCGGAACCTGGTGCCGTTTGCGCCCGCATGTAGCTGCTCGCGGTAATACGCCAGCGCCGGTTGCAGGGTCTTCTGCGCTTCATCGTTGCGGCCCTGCATGGCGACCGCATCCGCGAGCACGGAACTAATCATGGCTGTCCTGCTCTGTGGGTTGGCTTCCGATGTGACGTTGGACGGAACTGCCAGCCACCTGCGCGCAAACACTTCGGCTTGCGGGTAGCGGCCAAGCCGCAACGAAGCCGCAGCGGCGGTACCCAAATCGCTGTTCAAGATGTTGTCCCGGATGTTGGCGGAGGTCGCGTCTCCGGCGGGAATCTTGACAGCATCGGCATGGGCGATGGCCGCAGTCGCATCGGTCAAGGCAGCCTGCGGCGCGCCTTCGGCGAGTTCCAGGCCGCTACGCATACCCTGGTTGGCTCCGGCAAAAAGCTGGCGCCGCGGGTTGTCGGGCGCGGCTTGCGCGCTGGCTTCGCCGATGTCGCGGAGCACGTGCTGCAGCGACTGCGCGGCCGCGGGCTTGTCGCCGGTCTGCGCTTGAAGCATGGCGAGCGGACTCCACTGAAACCACAGTACCGGGCCGAGGCTGGAGGGGCGGCGTGGGTCCTGCTCCAACGCCACCACTGAGCGCAGCGTGGCGATAGCGCGCGTGATTTCGCCGCTTTCGATTTGCTGCTCGGCGACGGCCCACAAGCCCAACGCCCAGCGTTGCCACGCGGCAACGTCGGACGGATTGAAACGCACCTCGTCCTCGCCCGACTGCGCGGCCTTGTTCGCATAATCGGCAGAGGCAGCGTGGTCGTGCTGGTAGCCGGCGAGGGTGGAAAGCAACTCCGCCGACCAGGTGCGGTCAGCCATGGCGTGCAAGTCGCCCGGCCGGCGCACCAGGATCTTGCTGGCGAGATCGTAAACCTGCTGTTCCAGCTTGCGCGCTTCCGTGATGCGGCCGAGCGTCAGCAGGTGGCGCGACTCGGTGTCGGCCGTGTCGGCGTAAGACGAAGCGGCTGCCAGATCTGAAAGGTCCAGGGCGCCGAGGCCGACGAGGATCTTGCGGGCTTCGTCGCAGGTAGCCACCGAGGCCTGTAACGACTGGTCGAAGCTGAGTACATTCAAGGTATCCGCATACAGCTGGCGTACCCGGCGCGACGCTGCGGGAGCGTACGCGAGTGGGCGCAGCAATGCGGCAGCGCGCCGCAATTCGTCCGGCGTGCCGCGTCCGTTGCCGCCGCCGACCGAGCCGCCATAGCCCTCGCTGTACAAGGCCAAGGCCAGGCCGTAAGTGACCGGCTCGCCGTGATCGCCGGCTGCGCGCAACTTTTCAAAGACGGTCTGCGCGTTGCCGAAACTCTTGTACGCGGCATCCAGCTTGCCGCTCGAACTCTGTGCGGTGCCTGCGCGTACCATCGCCATCGCACGATTGATCCGCGTTTGCTCGGTGACGAGCTCGGGCGGCAGGCTGTCGTAGTAGCCGACGGTTTTCTGCGCGAGCTTGCCCAGCGTCTCCAGCCGGCCGGTGGGCGCAAGTTCGGTGTAGAAATCCTCAATCAGGAAGCTGACCAGCTTCTCCGCATTGCTGCGCGAGGCCTGGGCCTGGGCTTCGGCGGTGCGGGCACGCTGGAGGCTCCAGAATCCAAACACAGCGCTGGCAATCGCGAGCAGCATCAACACCGCGCACACGGTCGCGACCATGCGCGCGCGCACCAGCGCGCGATGCACGGCGGCTTCGCGTTCGCGTTGCGCCGCGAGCTGGCGTTCGGCCTCCTCGCGTGCTTCGCGCCCCTGGCGCAGGTTGCGGCTGGCGAGGACGACACTGCACAAGACGTCGTGGGTCAATTCCACCCGGCGCATGTCGAGGCGTTCCTCGATCCGCAGCAGGCGCCGGTTGACCAGGGTTGCCAGAGTGTCGGACGTGGCACCCGCGGCCGTGAGCGCCTTGAGCACGCGTTCTTCGGCCAGGCTTTCGCGGTAACCCGATTCGGTCAACAGTTCGTCTTCGACCACGCGCCGCACGCCTTCGGGCTGGTCGGCCAGCGCGCGTTCGTAGAATTCGGAGAGGATGGTGTCGCGCGAGCCGGCCAGAAGGTCGGCGGAAATTTCCTTGCGGCCCTGCGTTTGCCGCACCGTGTTGAGTTCGCGGCAAACGAGGCTCAGCAACGACGGTTCGATTTCAGCGTTGCCGAGTTCGGAGCCGCCGGCCACGAAACGCACGATGGATTCGGCGACTTCCCGCGACACCAACTTGCCGCCGGGCTTCGTAACCGCGCTCAGCGCCTGCGCGCCATTCATCCGCGCCAGCCGCATGCGGTTCTGGGTGATCGATGGCATGATGTCCTTCACGCCTTCGAGATGTGCGAGATAGTCCTCGCGCAGCGTGATCAGGACTCGATAATCGGCACGCGCGAAATCAAAATCGGCCGCTGCCTCGTCGTCGTTCTCGAGACGTGCTTCCAGCGCCGCCGGTGCACGGTTCTCGACAAGGTCGGCGAGGTCTTCCAGGAATTGTTTCGCACGCAGGCGGCCGGCGTCGTCGGCCTGGCCCAGCGTGAAGATCTCCTCGAACTGATCGAAGATCAGCAGTGGAACCAATACCTGGCCTTGGGCATCACGCAACAGGTCGCCGCGGTGGTGCAGGAACTCCCACAGCGATTCGCCCTCGATCGCGGAACCGGGACGCGTCCAGTGGCCGGCGTCCGCCGTTGCGCGGAACACTGCGTGCTTGATCTGTTCGGAAGGTGGCGGGGAGGTGGGCGCGTAATCGATGCGCACGTAAACAGGGCAGTAACCGAGATCGCGCAAACGTGGCACCAGCCCGGCACGCAGCAACGAGGTCTTGCCCAGGCCCGACTGGCCGAACAGTACGCTCAAGAGTTTGCGTTGTACGTGACGCGTGAGCTCGGCGGTTTCCTCATCGCGGCCGTGGAAATAGGCGCGCGTGGCTTCGGAGTAGGAGAACAAGCCGAGCCACGGGTTTTCCGGGTCGAGCGTGACCGTGTCGATGCGGGAGGCGTCGTTCATGGTTGTTCCCCGTTGCACAATTCGCGCAGGCGACGCAGGAATTCCGGTGTGGGTTCGCCTTCGGGCAGGTGCGTCATGTGCACCGCCTTGAAGCTGTCCGGCACCAGCGCGCTGGCCTCCGCAGTGTCGTCGATGCGCACCGGCAGGATGAACACCGCGCCCCCGGCCATGTTGCGGGCGCGGTCGACCGCGTAGCTCCATTCGCGGCGGAAATAGGCTTCGTGGCGCCGCTGGGTGGTCACCGAAATCACCGGCACGAAGTAACTGCAACGCGCGATGTTGGCGCGGATCTTGCGGTCGTAGTCGTCGCCGCCTTCCAGCCGGTCGAGGTCGAACCAGGTGGTCAGCCCGGCCGCATCCATGCCGGCCTTGAGGCGCTGCACGGCATCGAGGTCCTCGCGTGCGTAGCTGATGAAAATGGCGTTTTCCGGCATTTCCCGCGCCGGCGGCAGGAAGCGCTGCGGGGCGCTGCCGCTGGTGCTGGCAGGGACTTGGGGTTGACGCGCAATCCAGCGCTGGTGCAGTTCGGCCACGAAGGCTTCGGCGCCCCCGTATACGCGCGTACGCACGCTGACCTGTTGCAGGAACGCGACCAGCCGCTCGTCCTTCGAAGTGTGGTCGTCGGCGAACACCTCGGTGACGTCCCGCGGATCGGACAGACGCTTGCGCTTGGCCATGCGCAGGAACAGCCGCGCCAGCCAGTTGGAGAAATCGCTACCGATCAGCAGCAGGTGATTGTGTTCGAGTTCGTGGAAGAGTCTTTCCGGGGTCAGGTGTTCGGATTGCAAAGCGCAAATGAACTCCAGCATGTCCTCGTCGGAGAGCACATACGTCGGTGAGGCCGACAACTTGCCCAGCAAGTGATAGACCACCGTGCGTTGCAGATCATCGCGCTCGGCCGGCAGGTCGGCAACGCGGTTGGGCGTGTAGGCGATCACTTCAGCCGAGGGCTGGCCACCGTAGCGTTCGAGGTTGACCGCGGTTTCCAGCAGCGGGTCGAAGGTCGTGGTGACGAACAGGTCGAAATCGGTGATCTGCGCCAGTTGCCGCAATGCCAGCGGCGGCTCGAACTGCACTTCACGCATGATCGAGCGCAGCCGCGTGTAGGCTTCCTCGCGGCGCCCGCGCTGGCCGAGGTAACTGCACATGACGTCGTTCAGCACCAGCGGCTGCGGCAAGCCTTGCGTGTCCACCGCAAGGCGCGCGGCCAGTTTTTCGGCCAGCCACACGTACAGTGGCCGCAAGCCGGTATCGGTCTGCACGCGCAACAGGTCGGGTCCGATGATCGGGATGACCCGGTGTTCCTCGATGTAATTGAGGAGGTCATCCCAGGCGTCTTCGTCAAAGCCTTGCATGGAACCGGCTGCGGCAGGCAACGTGGTCATGGCGGGCAACACCTGATTGGACGGCGAAGCTTACTCCGAAAATGGCTTGTGGTGAGGAAGTTTGCGGGCGCCCAGCGGGCGCGGGGCTGGAGGGCCCGGACACCTATAATTGCCGGATGGATGACACCACTTCGCAGCGCGGTGACGAACGGTTCCAGCTGGTCGCGCCGTACCAGCCGGCCGGCGACCAGCCGCAGGCGATTGCGAAGTTGATCGAAGGCTTCGGCGCGGGCCTCGCGGCGCAGACGCTGCTCGGCGTGACCGGCTCGGGCAAGACCTTCACCATCGCCAACGTGGTGCAGTCAGTGCAACGCCCGACCCTGGTGATGGCGCCCAACAAGACTCTCGCGGCGCAGTTGTACGGCGAGTTCAAGCAGTTCTTCCCGCACAACGCGGTCGAGTATTTCGTCAGCTATTACGACTACTACCAGCCGGAAGCGTACGTGCCGTCGTCGGACACGTACATCGAAAAAGACGCGAGCATCAACGACCACATCGAGCAGATGCGCCTGGCCGCGACCAAGGCGCTGCTCTCAAGGCGCGATTCGCTGATCGTCGCCACGGTCTCGGCGATCTATGGTTTGGGCGATCCCGAGGATTACCTCTCGTTGCGGCTGATCCTGTCGGTCGGCGAACGGGTCGACCAGCGCCAGATGCTGCGCCAGCTCACGGTGCTGCAATACACCCGCAACGAGATGGAACTGCGCCGCGGCACTTATCGCGTCCGCGGCGAGAGCCTGGACATCTTCCCGGCCGAGAGTGAGTCCGAAGCGCTGCGCATCGAGATGTTCGATGGCGAGGTGGAGCGCATTTCGATGTTCGATCCGCTGACCGGCGACATCCTGCGCAAGCTGCCGCGCTGCGTGGTGTACCCGGCCACGCACTACGCCTCGACCCGCGAGAGCGTGTTGAACGCCATCGACACGATCAAGGTGGAACTGAAGGAACGACTGGAAGTGCTGCGCAACGCGGGCAAGCTGCTGGAAGCGCAGCGGCTTGAGCAGCGCACCATGTACGACATGGAAATGATGCACGAGGTCGGCTACTGCCAGGGTATCGAAAACTACTCGCGACACCTCACCCGGCGCGCGCCCGGTGAACCACCGCCGACGCTGTTCGATTACCTGCCAGCCGACGCGTTGCTGGTGATCGACGAATCGCACGTCACCATTCCGCAGCTCGGTGCGATGTACAAGGGCGATCGCTCACGCAAGGAAACCCTGGTGGAGTTCGGCTTCCGCTTGCCATCGGCGCTCGACAACCGCCCGCTGAAGTTCGAGGAGTGGGAGAGGCGCGAGCCCCGCACGATTTTTGTTTCAGCCACGCCGCGCGAGTACGAACTGGAGAAATCCGGTGGCAGTGTGGTCGAGCTGGTGGTGCGTCCAACCGGGTTGATTGATCCGGCGGTGGAAGTACGACCGGTGCGTTCGCAGGTGGACGACGTGCTGGGCGAGATTCGCGAGCGCGTGAAGCTCGGTGATCGCGTGCTGATCACGACCTTGACCAAGCGCATGGCCGAGAACCTGACGGACTTCCTCGCCGAGCAGGACGTGCGTGTGCGCTACCTGCATTCGGACATCGAGACCGTCGAGCGCGTCGAAATCATCCGTGATTTGCGCTTGGGGGCCTTCGACGTCCTGGTCGGCATCAACCTGTTGCGCGAAGGCCTCGACATGCCCGAGGTGTCGCTGGT
Organism: Rhodanobacteraceae bacterium; assembly: GCA_035688305.1. Classification (GTDB taxonomy): domain Bacteria; phylum Pseudomonadota; class Gammaproteobacteria; order Xanthomonadales; family Rhodanobacteraceae; genus 66-474. The sequence goes on along the minus strand of DASSNC010000004.1, from coordinate 30,253 downwards.
CGCGATCCTCGACGCCGACAAGGAAGGCTTTCTCAGGTCAACCGGTTCGCTGATCCAGACCATCGGCCGTTGCGCGCGCAATGTGCGCGGCAAGGCCATCCTGTACGCGGACACCGTGACGAAGTCGATGCAGGCTGCAATCGACGAAACCGATCGCCGCCGCGCGCGGCAGATCGAATACAACCTTGAACACGGCATCACGCCAACCACGATCGTTCGCGACATCACCGACGTGATGGAAGGCGCGCGCGATGATCCGTCGGCGCGTGGGCGTGGGCGCGGGCGCGGCAGGGATCATGGCCGCGCCGCTTCATCACGCAAGGTGGCCGAGGAATCCGCCGACTACGCCGCGCTCGATGCGCACGCTGCCGGCGCCCTGATCAAGAAGCTGGAGGCGCGGATGTACAAGCATGCGCAGGATCTCGAATTCGAGGAAGCTGCGCGCCTGCGCGATGAAATCCATCGCGTCCGCGAGCAGGCATTGTTGTCGTAGGCGGGCCGGAAGGCCCGACCCGGATTGACGATCTTGCGTGCCGAAGGCGCTTGGTGACGGCCCGATCCGGCCGGTCAGCGCTCGCACTACTTGACCCGGTGCAGCACCGCTGCGCTCACGCCAGTCGCCGCCGATCGCTGATCGCCTGCCGCAGCAAGTCAGCGAGTGCCGCGTTGCGGGTGTCCGCCACGTGGCGCACCTTCACGTGCCGCAAGGCTTTCCCGCTACCTTCGAGCAGTCCGGCTGGATCGTTCAACATCATGCCGTGGTAGAAGCCGAGATTGATGTGGGACGGCTGCACGGCGATGTAGGCGTAGTGTTGCGTGGTCTTCTTCGGGCCGACGCCGTAGCTGGCGATCTTCAACTTCGGCCAGACGATTTCGACGCAGGCAGGGTGTTGCGCGGTGATCAGTTCGCGCAGCGCCTCGCAAACCGGGCGGAGCGCGGGAATCGCCGCAATCAGGATGGCGTCGAAATTTGCCGGGGTCTGGACGCTCGTCATGTCGGTCGGGTTGCCCTGGGCGCGTGTCGCGCCGACTGCGCCGTTACATCGAGTTGCCGATGATGACGAGGACGATCGTGCCGAGGATCGTGGCGGTTGCGATTACCAGTCCCAGTATCGGAAAGACCCGCTTGCGATCCCTTTGCATCAGTCCCGCGAGGCCGAGCCCGATTGCAACGACGTCGATGCCGAGCAGGAAGATCATGACGAGTCCAACGAGGATGGCCGCCGCCGAATTCGAGTCCAGCCCACCGGGCGAGCCCGCGGTCATGACCGCCGCTGCTGCGATCAGCAGGAACATGAGCACGCCCGCGATGATGCTCATGACGAATGCCGCAACGCCCATTCCGGAATGCTTCAACTCCATCGGGTGCTCCCCTTGTGCAGAATGCCGCCAACTTTACCCTGAACCACTGCGTTCCGGTGAAGCTCGCAAGCGCGCACTGCGGCAGGCCAAGATGGTCCGGCCGAGCGGCGAATGGCGCGGTGGTCTTGACCGAAGTCGCGCCTGGTTCCGTCAATTGCCGTCGGCTTCACCCCGCAAGCTCGCCAGCGCGATCTTCAATGGCGGCAGCGGTGGCAGCTTGTCGGCCTGTTTGCTGATGAGCTTCAGCCGGACGACTTCGCCGTCGAGATCGAGGGTCAGGTGGCCCCACTCGTTGAAGCCGAACTTGATCGTGGGCATGCCGTCAATGCCGATGGCGTTGCCCTGCACGGTGTAGGGAAGCTTGCCATCGGCAACCATTGCGTCGCCCGTTTGCGGGCGCGGGATCCGTGCCATGGTCTTGCCGTCGAAAATCCAGATGTTGTTGAAAAAGCCGCCCGGTGGCGCCTGCGTCGGGTCGACGTTTTCGTGGGCCACGACTTCCCAGACTCCGACCAGCCGTTCCGCTGGCGGCCGCGCCGAATAATCGTGCGTGTCGTAACGGGCGGCGGGGAAGCTGCGCGCGGTCTTCAACACTTCGACGCTGACTGGTTCGACCTTGCGCGCGATGGCATCCGTACCGGTGAGGCGTGCGTAATGCCACACGCTGCCGCCGTCCTGGGTTACGACGAGGGTGTTGGGGTCGGGGAACGCAAACGTCGCCGTGTAGGATTCACCGTCACTGTCCGTGACGATGCGCTGGTGGCCTTGGATGCGATAGTCGAGGCATGGCATGGCAGGGCTGATGCGGGTTGCATCCGCGGCAATCATGCAAACGTGGCCGTCGCTGGAATAGTTCTCCTTGCGCGCCTCGACTCCCGTGGGGCTGGCGTTGTAGGTGTCCGGCATCACCACTTCGACGAGTTGCCAGGTGCCCTCGATGGGCGCAGGTGTTGCGGCCATGAGCGGGGTGCTTGCCAACAACATGCACAGGATGAGCAGCTTTCGCATGGAGTGATTTCCTTTGGGGCGAATCGGATGGCGAGGCGCCGCGACTGCCAGCGAGGCACGCCCAAGCTTGGCGCCCGGCGCGTCGGAGTGATGGCGGGTAGCCTCACCGGGATAGCCGACGCCGGCGTGACGCGCATCGCTGTCGCCGGCATCGCCGATCATTGCGGGTTGCTGCATGCGTGCTCAGTTCCCTGGATGTCCGCTGCCAGCCGCCGTTCCCGCAGCAGGCATGAGCCGTTGATTTCCAACGAATCCCGACCGGGGACTCTGATCCAAACGGTGGGCTACCGGTTTGGGTTGCAGCTTAGCTCAGGTTGCGTGTTGGGTTCTGCGCTTGCGCCACATGGTGTCGGTGGTGTGGAGTTTGGCGCGAGCGCAACTATTGGGTCTTTGGTGCGTGGGTGTCGCTCGTGGCGTCGATGCCTGGCAGTGGTTCGTGCCGTGGAAGCGGGTGGCGCAGCATGAACCAGTTGCGCACCCCGAGGATCCATTGCTCGGCCACGATCTCGAATCCGCCGCGCCGATACAAACGCACGTTGGCGTCCTTGTCGGTTTCCAGGTAACCGATGCCTTGTCGCCGATCCAGTTCCTTGCAGATCTCGGCCATCAATCCGGTGCCGATACCTTGCCCCTGGCGGGTGCGATCGACCGCCGCCGGCCCCAGGTGCCAGTGATCGATGTCCGGATCGTGGCGCTTCCAGCGGCCGAGCCAGCGCTGGATGCGCGGCAGGCGCCACAGGGCACCCGCGCGCGCCAGCACCATCAGCATGCCGAGTTTGTCCTGAAGGCGAGGCTGGCAATGGCCTGGTGCCACCATGGCCGCGACGCCCACGAGCGCATCCTCATCGTAGGCGGCCAGCACGAGTCCGTTGCCCATCTGGCGTCGCAGCAGGCGGGCGAAGGCGCGCGCCAGCAACGGTTCAAGCCGCGCCTCGTCGCCGCCGAACACACGCCGGTGCAACGGGTTGTCGCGCATGCTGCCTGCGAGCAGTTGCGCGGCCGGCGCGATGGTGGCGGCGGTCAGCGGGCGAACGACAATGTCGGGCAAGTGCACCTCCCGTGCGCATTTTCGTGGGCGTCGGGTTCAACCAAGCGCCCAGTCGATCGCCTCGCGACACAGCGGCAGGTCGGGTTGGCTGCGTTGTTTCTTCAGGGCGCGACGCGCAGCCTGCAATGCCGTGCGCAAGCCTTCCTCGACGGTCGGGTGATAGAACGGCATGTGCAGCATCGCGTCCACCGTCAGGCCCTGCTGGATCGACCACGCGAGCAGATGCATCAGGTGCTCGGCATCCGGCATGACGGCTTCGGCGCCGAGGATCCGCCCGTCTTCGACGTTGACATAAACATGCAGGAGCCCGGCATTGCGGCCCGCCATCGTGGCGCGGCCCTGCCGGGAGAAATCGACGGCACCGGTCACCACGCCGGAAGGCGGCAGTTCGTGGTACGCGAGTCCCACGCGGCCGGCGCCCGGTTCGGTGAACACGATGCCGAGCGGCACGCGCCGCGCCAGGCATTCGGCCTCCGGATGCAGGGCGTGATGCGCGGCGATCCGGCCCTCGTCGGCGGCTTCGTGCAGCAGCGGCCGCAAGCCACTGACATCACCGGCGATGTAAATCGGCAACTCACCGATCCGCAAGGTCGCCGGATCGAAGTTCGGCATGCCGCGGCGGTCGAGTTCGACGCCAAGCGCGTCGAGGCCAAGCCCTTCGACATTGGGTTGTCGCCCGAGCGCCGCCAGTACCCAGTCGACGGTCACCGGATTCTTGCCGTCGTCCAGAACCACGCCAGCATCGTTCACGCGCACGTCGATGCTCGCGCCAGTGGTGATCGCCATTTGCTTACCAAGCGCATCGATCAGGCTTGCGTTGACCGCCGGGTCACTGAGCGCCGCGATCGTATTGCCCTTGGTGAAGGCATGCACCTCGCAGCCGAGCTCGGCAAAGGCCTGGCCGAGCTCCACGCCGATCGGACCCAGGCCGACCACGCCGACCCGCCGTCCGGGTTCGACAAGCTCGAACACATCGTCGGAAGTCCCCAGTCGCGCACCCACGGCGCGCCAGGCGTCGGGCACGATCGGGCGCGTGCCGGTGGCGATGACCGTCGTATCGGCGTGGATGCGCTCGCCGTTGACTTCGATGGTTTGCGCATCAAGAAAATGCGGCGTGCCATGGATGCTGCGTTCGCCGAGCGATTCGGCCAGCCGGATCGAGCCGGCAGTGAAGCGGTCGCGCAAGCCGCGTACGTGGGTCATCACCGCGGCAAGGTTCGCTTTGGGCTTGGCGCCGTCGTCGATGCCGACCCCGGCAAGCCAGTTGCGGCGTGCGTGTGCATGCGCAACTTCGAGCAATGCTTTCGACGGCATGCAGCCAACCCGCGCGCAGGTCGTGCCGTAATGACCCTCGTTGATCAGCAGCACATCATCGGTGTCGCGCTGGGCTTCCTTGAGCGCGGTCAGGCCGGCGGTACCGGCGCCGAGGATCACGATGCGGGCTCTTCGCGTCATGGCTGCTGCACTTCACGGGTCGTGGATGCCCAGTGTGCCACGCATCCATTGGCTTGGCGCCGGCAACCGGTCGAGTGGATGCTCGCGTGCTGCAGCACGGTCACGAAGTAGCGATCGCGGCCGATGCGGGGAACACCGCGCGCAGTGATTCCGGAAGCTGTCCCCGCACGTCTTGCATCTGCACGTCACTTACCACTTGTGCGACCGGCGCGGCGCCCTGCATACCCTTTGCGGGACAGGTCAAAGCTCCTGATCGGATTGAACGTCGGGCCGACGCCGGCCGTTGCCGCGGGCCGCCGCCTTGCGGGGTTTCGTGTGTCGGCGCTGTACCCCGCGTCGCACCGTTCGCTCCGTTCCGGCGAGCGCGCCGTTGACCGCATCGTTCACGGATCGCGCCTGACTCTCGAAGACGATGGAGGGAAGTCCGATCAAGACCACCTTGATGCGGCAGGCCTTGTCCACGCCGCCGCGCGGTCCGTTCACATCCGAGATGCGGACGCTGACGCGCTCGATCGCGCTCGCATACTTGCCGAGCTTCGCCCCCAGCTGCTGGCGGATCACGGCGCGTGCGTCGCGATCCAGGGTCACGCCGAACGCGCTGATGTGTGCGGGAACCTGCGCGGCCTGCGCCCGCCCGGTGGTGCGCTTCAAGACCTTGGGCACGCGATCGGTCAGGGGTGGCTGTCTTTTCACTTTTTCCTTCTCGCGTGGATGTCGATCGGGGAATGGGGAATGCCAGCTTGCGCCAATGCGCGGCTGGCTCGAGTGGTGTCCTGCCGGTTGATCAGAAGCGGTAGATGGCCGCGAGCCCACTGTCGGTGGGCATGCGCTCGCTCGGCACCACCACGACTTCACCGCCGGTCATGAGTACGCGCTCGCCGAGGTCGTCGAGCAGGTCGTCCACCGCCGGATCCTCCAGCTTGCCAAGCGTGATGGCACCGCTGGCCGGATCCATGCGACCAGGTACCTGGCGCCCGGCATCCAGCAACAAGGTGTCGATGCGACCGGCAGCCACGGCGCGAGCCGCATCCGCCAAGTCCGCGCTGGCCAGCTCGCGTGTACGCGCTGTGTTGAAGCGGTCGATCAGTCCGGCCAGGCGCGCAAGATAGTGCGGCTGCATGATTTCCCACGCACGCTTGCGCAACTCGCTCGGCGTCAGGTCGTCGGGATGGACGTCCAGCGCGGCATCAAGCAGATTCGGGTTCTGGCTGACTTTGCGGAACAGGTGATGGTGTTCCGGCAGCGCTGCCAACAGCAACGGCATTCCGGTCGGTCGGGAGTGGTGTTCCAGTACGCCGCGGTCGATGATGCGGAAGAAGCGTTCGGTGTCGGCACGGATGCCATCCTGCTTCACGTCGCTGTCGCCGTGGCGTCCCATCTTGGCGTCCCGTATCGGCCCGTAGGTACGGATCGCCGGTTCGCGTTCGAAATCGCGATCCAGCGCGTCGTCGAGCGTGCGCGGGATTGCCGGTGCCAGGCCGATCTCGTCGAGGTGGTCGCGATTGCCTTCGAACAAACGCGCGCCATGGCGGCTCAATCCCAGCACCTGGAAACGGTCGGCCGATTGCATGATGCGCATCAATGGCTTGGTGTGGAAACTGTCGGCGACGAGCGCCAGCTCGGGAACCGGGCGTTGCAGCTTGTAGGCGCGAAAGAACTCCGGTGCCACCAACACGGCCAGACCATCAAACGTGTGGTTCCAGAAATCGAGGTCGTCGGACAGTGCGTGCAACGGCTGCAGCAGCGGCTCGATTTCGCGCTCCGGATATCGTTGCTGCAGTGATTGCGACAGCGTCCTGACCAGGTTGCGGAATCGGATCGGGTCCTGAACGTTTTCGGGATGCGTGCGGTGGGTGGGCTGGTACAGGGAAAGGCATGGCGCCTCGTGTCCGGTCAGGATCGTTGCCGGATAGTCGTTTGCAAGTCGGTCCATGGTCTGCGCGTGCCTTGTTGGGGGGGATCGAATCAAGGACATCTAGTTGCCGGGGGCGGAATTCAAGCCCGAAAAGCCGTTGTCGAACCGCAGCATCCTCAATCATACGCGCCGCGTGCTGCACGTACGCCAACGCGCGATCTTGTGGATCGCAGGCAAGCCCGGGGGAAGCTAGTTTGCGGGCCTGTGCACCGGCCTGCAGGTCGCGCGCCGCGTGCACCGCGGCGTGGATGTCGCCCGCCAACTGCGTGGTCTGAACGGGCACGCCACGCCGCCCTGTCACACCGTCCAGACTCTTCTATATGATGGAAGTGTGTGTACGCCTGCTGCGCGCGACAGGGAAGCGAAACAGCGCCGTGAGCCCATCGACCAAAATCAACGCGTGGTACTTCGTGCTCGCCATGCTCGGCGTGTTCCTGCTGCACAGTTGGTGGGTGCAAAACCAGACCGTCGAAACGATTCCCTACAGCCAGTTCGAAACCGATATCGACAAGGGCAAGATCAAGGACGTCACGATCGGCGCCGACAGGATCGAGGGTACCTACGCCAAGCCGCATGACGGCAAGACCGGCTTCATCACCACCCCGGTCTCACCCGAGCTGGTGGCGCGGCTGAAGGACACCGGGGTGACCTTCACCGGCGCGCGTGAAAACACGTTTCTCACATCGCTCATGGCCTGGGTGCTGCCGGCACTGCTGTTCATCGGAATCTGGGTGTTCGTCATCCGCCGCATGGCGGGCCGCCAGGGCATGGGCGGGCTGATGTCGATCGGCAAGAGCAAGGCGAAAGTCTTTGTCGAGAGCGACACCAAGGTCACCTTCGAGGATGTCGCCGGTGTGGACGAGGCCAAGGCCGAGCTGCAGGAAGTGATCGACTTTCTCAAGAACCCGAAGGAGTACGGTTCGCTCGGTGCGCGCATGCCCAAGGGAATTTTGCTGGTCGGGCCACCCGGCACCGGCAAGACGCTGCTGGCGCGCGCCGTGGCCGGCGAAGCGGGGGTGCCGTTCTATTCGCTCTCGGGTTCGGAATTCGTCGAGATGTTCGTCGGCGTCGGTGCGGCGCGGGTGCGCGACTTGTTCGAACAGGCGCGCAAGGCTGCGCCGGCCATCATCTTCATCGACGAGCTTGATGCACTCGGACGGGCGCGCAATGCCGGCACCATCCAGGGCGGCAATGACGAACGCGAGCAGACGCTCAACCAATTGTTGTCGGAACTCGACGGTTTCGATCCGACCGAAGGCGTGGTGTTGCTGGGTGCCACCAACCGGCCCGAGGTCCTCGATCCGGCGCTGCTGCGCGCGGGCCGTTTCGACCGCCAGGTGCTGGTCGATCGTCCCGACCGTGCCGGGCGTTTGCAGATCCTTGCGGTGCACGCGCGCAAGGTCAACCTGGCACCGGAGGTCGATCTGGATCAAGTCGCCGCGATAACGACCGGCATGACCGGCGCAGACCTTGCCAACCTCGTCAACGAGTCGGCGCTGCTGGCAACGCGGCGGCGCGCCAAGGCGGTCGGCATGGAGGACTTCACGCATGCCATCGAACGCATCGTCGCCGGCCTGGAAAAGCGCAACCGCCTGATCAACCCGAAGGAACGCCGGATCGTCGCGTTCCACGAAATGGGTCATGCGCTGGTGGCGCTGGCGTTGCCGGGCGCCGACACGGTGCACAAGGTTTCGATCATTCCGCGGGGCGTCGGCGCGCTCGGCTACACCATCCAGCGCCCGACCGAGGATCGCTTCCTGATGACCGAGCGCGAACTGCGCAACAAGATCGCGGTGCTGTTGGCCGGGCGTGCAGCGGAAAGCCTGGTGTTCGGCGACCTGTCCACCGGCGCTTCCGACGACCTCGCCCGCGCCACCGACATTGCCCGTTCGATGGTGGCGCGCTACGGCATGGACGCCGAACTTGGCAGTGTCAGCTACGACAACGACAAGCCCGGATTTCTAGGCGGCAGCGGCGGGGGTTATCTGGACCGGCGCTACAGCGAAGCCACCGCCGAAAGGATCGATCAGGCCGTGCGCGCCATCGTGCAGACCGTGGCGCAGGAAGCCATGGACATCCTCGCCGACAATCGCGACATCCTCGATCGGGCTGCCGCGCGCTTGCTGGAAGTCGAGACGTTGGACGAAACCGAGCTGCTGGAGGTCACGCAGGGCTTGCGCCGCCCCGACTTGCGTGAGCCTGCCGATGCCGTGGATTCAAGGCAGGGTGATCAGCCGCTGGCGTAGCGCCGTGCGCGCTCGCCGTTATCCGCTTTGAAAGTCGTTGCCTGGCGCCCGACTTTCTTGCTTTGCTTCAGCGTTTGTCCTTGCCTCCGGCCGGCTTGGATGCGCCGCCCGCGTGAACCTTTTCCTCGATGCGCCGGCCGACATCGCCGTCGATGTTTTTCCAGTACTGGAACGCGCGTTCAAGCACGTCTCCATGCACGCCGGCCAGCAGGCTGCCCGCCACCTGTTCGACCAGCGCCGTCCGTTGCGCATCGCCGAATACCTCGCGCACCAGTGTTCCGGGCTGGCTGAAATCGTCGTCGTCGGCGCGCAAGGTGTAGGCGCTGCGCACCATCTCGCCATCGGCTTCCCAGCCATCATCGACGGCACCGGTTTCATCGGCCCACGTGCGCGCGCCGTGGTTGGGCGCGTAGGTCGGCGCGTTGCCGCTGTGTTCGAAGGCCATCTGGCCGTCGAACAGGTAGCTGTGCACCGGAACCTTCGGCCGGTTCACCGGAAGCTGGTGAAAGTTCGTGCCGATGCGGTTGCGTTGCGCATCGGCGTAGGCGAAGGCGCGGCCGAGCAGCATCTTGTCGGGCGACAGGCCGATGCCGGGTACGGTGTTGCCCGGCGAAAACGCCGCCTGTTCGATCTGGGCGAAGAAATTTTCCGGGTTGCGATTCAGCGTCATCGTGCCGACCTCGAGCAACGGGTAGTCCCGGTGCGGCCAGGTCTTGGTCAGGTCGAACGGGTTGATGCGATAGGTCTTGGCGGCCGCGTACGGCATTACCTGCACCGAGAGCGTCCAGCGTGGATGCTCGCCGCGTTTGATGGCTTCGAACAAATCGCGCCGATGGAAGTCGGCATCGCTGCCGGCCATTGCCGCGGCTTCGGCATTGGTGAAAAATTCCATGCCTTGCTGGGTGTGGAAGTGGTACTTCACCCAGAACTTTTCGCCGGATCGGTTGATCCACATGTAAGTGTGCGAACCGTAGCCGTTCATGTGCCGCCAGGTGCGGGGCAGGCCGCGTTCACCCATCAGGTAGGTCACCTGATGCGCGGTCTCGGGATTCAAGGTCCAGAAATCCCATTGCATGTGGTTGTCGCGCAGGCCCGAATCCGGCAGCCGCCGCTGGCTGCGGATGAAGTGCGGAAACTTCATCGGGTCGCGCACGAAGAAGACCGGGGTGTTGTTGCCAACGAGATCGTAATTGCCTTCGCTGGTGTAGAACTTCAGCGAGAACCCGCGCACGTCGCGCCAGGTGTCGGGGCTGCCCTGTTCACCCGCCACGGTGGAAAAGCGCGCCAGCATCTCGGTGCGCGTGCCTTGCTGGAACAACGCGGCGCGGGTGTAGGCGGAGACGTCCGCGGTGGTCTCGAATACGCCGAACGCGCCACTGCCTTTCGCGTGCGGCTGGCGTTCGGGCACCTTCTCACGATTGAAGTGCGCCATCTGTTCCAGGAAGTGGACGTCGTGGAGCAGCAGCGGCCCATCCGCACCCACGGACAGGGAATTGCGGTCACTCGGCGCAGGGGCGCCTGAGCCCGTGGTGGAGCCCGTACCACGCTTGGGATCTGGCTTCGTCATCGGAATCTCCAATCTGCCATTGCAAGTTGGGAGGGCGTCTGCGCCCAGATTCATTCTGGGTGCCGCATGGAAGAGGCGGCACCCCAAGTGACCTTAAACGAGCACCCGTTCAAAGCAGGTGAAATCGACAACAGGCCCCTCGTGCCGGATGCTGGAGGGGCGACTGGCCGCGCTTATCGTTTCCCGGCTTGCGTTGCGCTCGACTCGGTCGCCAGCGCCAGCGCTTCGGGAAAATCCGCGACAAAACGCAAGCTGGTTCCGTCAGGGACCACGCCCATGTCGCGCAGGATCCGTGCGGGTTGCTCTTGCAGGCTGCTGAAGATCAAGGCAGTGCCCTGGCGACGGCAACGTGCCACCAGGTTGCCGATGGCGGTGGCGGCGGTAGCGTCGATCATGGGCACCTTGCCGAGGCGCAGGATGAACACACGCGGCGGGCGCAGGAAACTCCGCAGTACATCGTCGATCCGGTTCGCCACGGCGAAAAACAGCGGCCCTGAGACCCGGTAGACCTCGACCCCGGGCGGCAACGGTGTGCGCTGATCGGGCTCGGGCGGATGCTGCAGGTCATCGACCTCCGCTTCGACCAGGGACGCGTGCGATTCCACTGCCACCATCCCGCTCATGCGATGCATGAACAAGAATGCGCCCAGCACGACGCCGACCTGGATGGCAACCGTGAGATTGACGATGACCGTCAGCACGAAGGTCACCAGCAACACCAGCCGATCGCCCCAGGGAGAACGCAGCAGTTGCCGGATGCGTTCGATCTCGCTCATGTTCCAGGCCACGATCAACAGCAGCGCGCCCATGGCCGGCAGCGGCACCTGGTTGGCCAGCGGGGCCGCTACCACCACGAACACCAGGATGAACAAGGCATGCGCCATGCCTGCCACGGGCGAGCGTGCGCCGGCCCGCACACCGGTTGCCGTGCGCACGATGGCGCCGGTCGCGGGCAAGCCGCCGACCAGCGCGGAGGCGCCATTTGCGATGCCCTGCGCCACCAGCTCGCAGTTGGAGCGGTGGCGTCCGTCGATCATGCCGTCGGATACCACCGCCGAGAGCAGCGATTCGACGCCGCCGAGGAATGCGATCGTGAAGGCGCTCGGCAGCAATTCGCGCACCTGCGCGAAATCGAACGACGGCAGGTGCGGCGCCGGCAGCGTGCGCGGGATGGGTCCGAACTGCGTGAGGATGGTTTCCACCGGCAATTTGAACAGCACCGTCACCAAAGTCGCGGCGACCAGCGCGATCAGGAATCCGGGCCAGCGCGGCCGATACCGGCGCAAGCCGATCAACAGCGCCAGGGTGCCCAGGGCCAGGACGGCTGCCACCGGGTTGATGGTGTGGATGTTGGTGAAATACGCTGACCACCGATCCAGGAAGGTGCCCGGCAATTGCCCGATGCGAAGTCCCAGCAGGTCGCCGACCTGGCTGGTGAAAATGCTGACGGCGATGCCCGCCGTGAAACCCGTGATCACCGGCTGCGGCATGTACCGCACCAGCGCGCCAAGACGGAACAGGCCGGCGAGGATCAGCATCACGCTTGCCATCAGCGTGGCCAGCAGCATGCCGTCGTAACCGTGCTGGGCGATGACGTTGAACACGACCGGGATGAAGGCCGCGGTCGGACCGCCGATCTGTACCCGCGAGCCGCCGAAAAACGAGATCAGGAATCCCGCGACGATGGCAGTGTGCAATCCGGCCGCAGGCGTTGCGCCGGATGCGATGGCCAACGCCATCGAGAGCGGCAGTGCCACCACGGCGACCGTGAGTCCCGCGATCAGGTCACGCCGCAGGTCACCGGGGCCGTAGCCACGGCGCAGCACGGTGAAGAGCTTGGGGACGTACAGATGCCACGTGGGAGCATTGCCTGGCATGAGTGTCCCTGTCGGTCCCTTTGCCGAACCTGGCTTGCCAATGCAGCAAGGCAGCGCCGCGATGGTGGCCCACGCTTGCGGGCGCAGCGCTCCCACGACGTTGTTCGCTGCGCCCGATGTGCCCGCTGGTCAGGCCATCACCCTGATTCAAAAAACAGCCAGGCAATACACTAGCCCTGCCCGCGACCGCACCGCAAGCAGCCAATCCGGGCGTGCGATGGACGGCTGTCGTTCGGGCAATGCGCGTCCAGGACGACAGGGTCGGAGACGGTGCGTCGCGCTCATTCCCTGGGCCTTCACGCGCCACCCGATACCCTGAGCTGGTTATTCCAGACGACGAGAAAATCATGGGACTTCTGGTGGATGGGCAGTGGCAGGACAAGTGGTACGACACCGAGGAAACCGGTGGGCGCTTCGAGCGTTCGAAGAGCCAATTCCGCAACTGGATCACGGCCGACGGCAACGCCGGGCCGACCGGCAAGGACGGCTTCAAGGCGGAAAGCGGCCGCTATCACCTGTATGTGTCCTACGCCTGCCCGTGGGCGCACCGGACGCTGCTGATGCGCGCATGGAAAGGCCTGGAGCAACACATCGGCGTCTCCGTGGTGCACCCGTTGATGCTCGAGAACGGTTGGGAACTGCGCAAGGATTTCGCCGGCGCCACCGGTGATCCGCTGTACGGATTCGACAAGCTCTACCAGTTGTACCTCAAGGCCGACCCGCACTACAGCGGGCGCGTGACGGTGCCGACGCTGTGGGACAAGCAGCGCGAGACCATCGTCAACAACGAATCGGCCGAAATCATCCGCATGTTGAACAGCGCGTTCGACGGCGTCGGCGCGCGTCCCGGCGATTACTGCCCGGAGGATCTGCGCGCAGGGATCGACAAGATCAACGAGACGATCTACGAGAACGTCAACAACGGTGTTTACAAGGCCGGATTCTGCACCAGCCAGGCCGCCTACGACGAGGCGGCGACGGCGTTGTTCGCGACGCTCGAGGATCTGGAGCGGCGTCTTGGCGAAAGCCGTTACCTGCTCGGCAACACGTTGACCGAAGCCGACCTGCGGCTATGGACGACGCTGGTGCGCTTCGATGCGGTGTACGTCACGCACTTCAAGTGCGACCGCAAGCGCATCGTCGATTATCCGAATCTCAACGGCTTGCTGCACGACATCTACCAGATGCCCGGCGTGGCCGAAACCGTCCACATGGACCACATCCGCCATCATTATTTTCGCAGCCACCCGACGATCAACAAGTACGGCATCGTGTCGATCGGCCCGGTCCTCGACTTCAACGCGCCGCACGATCGCGCGCGACTCGGCAAACGGGAAATCCGCGGCACGTGAGCATGCCGAGGGGATGGTGTCCGTGCGCGCTATGCGACGCAACCGTGTTCGCCCTCATCAACTAAGCGGCAGCCTGGTCTTTACCGGCTGCACAGGCTTCAACATCCGGCTCGTGACCTCGCGCGTTGGTTCCGCCCCTTGCGCGAGCCGAATAAATGAACCTGACCCACTTTCCCGGTCCCTTTTCTCCGGACCGGGATTTTGATTTCGTCCTCGCTGTCGACCCAAACGTGGCCGTCCGTAGCCGCATATTTCGAAGCCACTAGAACCAGATGTGCACGCCGGCGACGAGCTGCGGCTCGAACACCGGCTTGCCCGCGGCACGGACGAAATCCGCGGTCTTGGCGAACCGCCGCGTGAAGTCGATGCCGACATACGGGGCAAATTGACGCGTGACCTCGTAACGCAGGCGCACCCCGAGTACGGCGTCGGACAGTCCGGCACCGATGTCGCGTTGCGGATCGTCGCGGCCGTACAGGTTGGCCTCGAAGCGTGGCTGCAGGATCCAGCGCTGGGTCAGCAACAGCTCGTACTCGGTCGCGAGGCGCAAGGCGGTGCGGCCGGACTGACCCACGTACGCCGTGACTTCGACATGGAACCAGTACGGCGCCAGTCCCTGCACGCCGAGTGCGGCCCAGGTGCGATCCGGGCCGACGCCGAAGTCATGCCGCACGCCGAGTTGGGTATCCCAGTACGTCGCCACCGGGCGATCCCACAGCACTTCGGTGCGCAAGTCCTGCAAGCGCCCCTCGCCGGTTTCACCCTCGGCCTTCAACCATAACTTGTTTTCGTCGTTGCCATACCACGCCTGCGCATCCAGCGATGCACCACGTGAATCGCGGCCGTCGAAGTACTCCAGGCGGTCGATCAGGAGCATGCCGAGCGCTTTGTCGTCCAGCATGTCCATGCCGGTCATCGATCCGTAACCGACGCCATCCGAATAGTCCGGGCTGCGCGCATCCGGTGGCGCGCGGCCGCCCTGCATGGGCGGCATGCCGTGCATCGCATCGCCGGTCATGGGTTGTAGTCCGAGGCCACGTACGACCGGACGCTCGCCGATTTGCGCACCGATATCGAGCCGTTGCAATTGGCCGGTAGTTTCAGGCGCGGGGTGATGCATGCCGTGTCCGGCACTTGAATCCGCTGGCATCGCTGCATCATGCCCGCCGGCAGCCTGCTTCGAATCATGCGCGGACGGTTGCGTTTCGCTTTGGTGGTGGTGTGCCGGTGGCATACCCGTACCCTGCGCCAGCGACGGCAGCGTCACCATCGCCGCAGCCGCGACGGCGACCCACAAAGCGGTCCTGCAAGGTTGCATGCTCATGACACCACCACCTCGCGGAACATGCCCGCTTCCATGTGGTAGAGCAGATGGCAGTGATACGCCCAGCGCCCGAGCGCATCGGCTTTCACGCGATAAGTCACGCGTTGCGCCGGTTGCACGCTGATGGTGTGCTTGCGCACCTGGAACTTTTCGTCCGGCGATTCCAGCTCGCTCCACATGCCGTGCAAATGGATCGGATGGGTCATCATGGTGTCGTTGACCAGCACCAGCCGCAGGTGCTCGCCGTAGCGAAAATGCACTGGCTTGGCCTGCGAGAACTTCAGCCCATCGAAACCCCAGATGAAACGGTGCATGTTGCCGGTCAGGTGCAGCTCGATCTCGCGTCCGACGGGTGTGTCCGGGTACAGCGAGCCGCCGACGGTGTGCAGGTCGGCATAGGTCAGCACGCGCCGGCCGTTGTCGCGCAGCCCGATCCCCGGATCGTCGAGATTGGTGCGCGGCATGTCCACGCGCATGTCGACGTTCGGGCCGTATTCGGTGCGGGCGTGGTGGACCGCCGGCATGCCATGCATATCCATGTCATCTGTGCTTGCAGGCTGCCCGGTGCGGATGGCGCCGTTGGGCGTCATGTCGTGCATGGCGTTGTGTTCACCCCCATCCGGCCTTCGGCCACCTTCCCCCGCGTGCGGGGGAAGGGATGGTTCGTGGCCCTGCGCCATCGCGCCCATCATGTCGATCATGGCAATCACCGGCAGCGGATCGAGATGCGGCACCTCGGCCTGCATCCCCGCGCGCGGCGCCAGCGTGCCGCGTGCGTAGCCGTCGCGGCTCATCGACTGCGCGAAGATCGTGTAGGCTCGGTCCTCCTGCGGTTGCACGATCACGTCGTAGACTTCGGCGGTGCCGATCCGGAATTCGTCCACGTCCACCGGTTCGACGTTTTGGCCATCGGCGGCGACCACGGTCAGTTTCAATCCGGGGATGCGCACGTCGAAATAGCTGTTCGAAGAGCCATTGATGAAACGCAGCCGCACGCGCTCGCCGGGCTGGAACAAGCCGGTCCAGTTGCCGGCTGGCGGCGTG
The DNA here is from genome assembly GCA_035688305.1 of Rhodanobacteraceae bacterium. Classification (GTDB taxonomy): domain Bacteria; phylum Pseudomonadota; class Gammaproteobacteria; order Xanthomonadales; family Rhodanobacteraceae; genus 66-474. Next base: position 14,055 of record DASSNC010000004.1, on the reverse strand, counting down.
CCGTTCATCAGGTAGGTGTAGGTGGCGCCGGTGACATCGATCAAGTCGCGCGGACTCATGCGCATCTCGTTCCACATCTTGCGCGATGCCAGCGCGCGGTGCAGGCCCATCTTCGACACGTCGGCAAAAAAGTCCGGAACGGTCGGTTCGCCACGGTTGTAGTACTCGCCCATCTTCTTCAGATGCGCGAACACGCTTTCCGGGTTCTCGTCGGTCCAGTCGTTGAGCATGACCACGTAGTCGCGTTCCGCCCGGATTGGATCCGGGCCGGCGGGATCGATCACCAGCGGACCGTACAACCCGGTCTGTTCCTCGAAGCCGGAATGGCTGTGGTACCAGTAGGTGCCGTTTTGCCGCACCGGGAAGCGATACACGAACGTCTCGCCCGGCGCGATGCTTGGGAAACTTATGCCCGGCACACCGTCCATGTCGAACGGCAACAAGAGGCCGTGCCAGTGGATCGAACTCGACGTGCGCAGACGATTGGTCACGCGCAGGGTCACGGTCGTGCCTTCGCGCCAGCGCAGCAGCGGCCCGGGCACCATGCCGTTGACCGCGATTCCGAGGCGCGCCGCGCCGGTGAAGTTCACCGGCGTCTCGGCGATGTCCAGCGCGAACTCCGTGCCCGACAAGACAGTCGGCTGGCCCGGGCTGGTCAAGGCCCACGAGGGCTTGTTCCACGCGCCGAGCATGGCGGCAGCGCCGCCCAGCGCCAGGCCTTGCACGAAGCGACGGCGAGAAGGCATCGGCATCGACGGCCCGGTGCCGGAATCGTAGGGTTTCATTCTGGATTCCCGCAGGCGTGCACGGCACGCCGGTTGCGAAGGATCACCCGCTGCCGTCACGCAAGGAGGACGGCATGCGCGGGGTCAGGTTGCGGCGCGCCAACGCACCGCGGCAGGAATCAAGCGATCGGTGGTCGCAATGGCGGTGCGGTATGCACCCGCACCGGTTCGGCGTGGGGTAGGGCAGGCGCCCGGTCGTGTACGGGCTGCCAAGTCATGAACATGGCAGGTACGCCGGCGATACCGCTGCACGACGACGCACAATGACAAACGCCGTTATGGCAGCAGCCGTGACCGTTTCCGGCCGGATGCATGGGCACCGGATGCGACGTGTGCGAGCGGTGCGTCGTCGTCATGGCGTCGCAGTGCACCGCCGCCGGTTGTGCCGCCTGCACCACTGCGGTCATGCCCGTCGCATCCACCTTGTGCAGCGGCCCGGCGAGTGCGCCCGACGCGAGCATCGTCCATGCCAGCAGTGCCATGCCGAGCACGGCGCGGAAGCTGCGGGAACGCGGATGCAATGGATGGCGCATGCCCGAAACATAGTCGCCACCGCATCGCCGCGCAACTCTGGACGCAGGTTCAGGCCACTCGCTGTCTGTCGCGACGCGACGTGCCAGGATCGCGCCGGCCAGTTCGTATTGCCTGAAGCGCTCGTTCCGGGTATTCGCAGCTGACTGCGTCGGCTGCGTTGGTGTCGTGCATCGGGATTACAACGGCCAGACGATCAGCAGCAACGGCATGCTGATGGCGACCACCAGCACTTCCAGCGGCAGGCCCAGTTTCCAGTAATCGCCGAAGCGGAATCCGCCGGGTCCCAGAATCAAGGTGTTGTTCTGATGTCCGATCGGGGTCAGGAAGGCGCAGGAGGCGCCGATCGCGACTGCCATCAGGAAACTGTCGGGGCTGACGCCCAACGTCGCGGAGATGCCGAGCGCGATGGGACACAAGACGGCAGCGGTGGCGACGTTGTTCATCACGTCCGACAGGAACATGGTCGTGATCAGCACTACCGCCAGCGCCACGACGGGATTTCCGCGCGCGATGGTATCGACCAGGAAGCGTGCCAACTGATCGGCGGCGCCGGTGCTCTGCATTGCGTCCGCGACGGGCAGCAACGCCGCCAGCAGCACGACCACCGACCAGTCGATGGAGGTATAGATCTGTCGCAGCGGAACCGTCCGCAGCACCATCGAAGCAAGCACCCCCAGTGCAAAGGCGGGGGCCACCGGCAGCAGTCCAAGGGCGACGATCCCGATCGTGCCCAGCATGATCGCGCCTGCGGTGATCGCCTTGCGTTTGTCGGGGATGCGCAATTTGCGCTCGCCCAGGGGCACGCAACCGGTGTCGTTCATGAATGCGCTGACGGCGTCCGGCGCGCCCTGCACCAGCAGCAGATCGCCGGATTTCAGCTTGAGTGTTCTCAGCCTTGCGGTCGGGGCACGCCCTCCGCGCGAGACGGCCAGCAAGTTGATCCCGTAACGCGTGCGCAGCTTCAGATCCTTGGCCGACTGCGCGACGATGGTCGAGCCGGGCAGGACGGCGAGTTCGCGCAGCACGATGTCTTCGTTGCGCTCCCGCTTGGGGTCATCGTCATCATCGCTGGCCGCCGCTTCCCCGGCGCCGGGCTTTTCTGCCTGTGCAGCGGGATTTGCCGGGGCGTCGACATCTGGCGCGACCACCACCTGCTCTTCCAGCTTGATGCCGAAAACCGAGAGCGCCTTGGTCAGCGCGTCGACATCGGCCTGCAATACCAGAATGTCTTCCGCGCGGATGCGCCGCCCGGGATGGGGAGCGGTGATGCGCACTTCGTTGCGGACCAGCCCGATGACCTGCGCGTCGCTGTCTGCAATCCCGCGCTCGAATGCATGCAAGGTCATTCCGACGGCCTTGCTTTTCCCCGGTACGCGCAATTCCGTGAAGTACGATCCCGTGTCGAATTCTTCGCCCGCTGCGGCTTTGCGGGCGGGTACCAGCCGCCAGCCGACGATGGCGAGGAAAATCACCCCCGCCACCGCGATGGCCACGCCCACGGGAGCGAAGTCGAACATTGCGAATTGCCCGAGGCCGGCCTCGGCCCGGAAACCCGAGACGATCAGGTTGGGCGGCGTGCCGATCACCGTGGTCATGCCGCCAAGCATCGTGCCGAAGGCCAGCGGCATCAGCACTTGCCCGGATGTCAGCCTCAACCGGCTCGCGAGCTGGATCGCGAGCGGCATCAACAGCGCCATCGCGCCGACGTTGTTCATGAATCCCGACAGGGCCGTGCCCAGTCCCAGCAGCGCAGCCATGCTGGTCAGCCGCCCCGCATTGCGCGGCAACACGCTGCGCGCCAGCCAATCCACGGCGCCGGTATTTTGCAGCCCCTGGCTGAGGACGAGCACACAGGCCACCGTGATCACTGCCGGGTGGCCAAACCCTGAAAAGGCATTCCCGGCGGGAACCAGCCCGGCGATCACGCACGCCAAAAGCGCGGCCAGCGCCACCACGTCATGGCGAAACCGGCCCCACAGGAACAGCCCCATGGTGACCGCAAGGATGGAGAAGAGCGTCAACTGGGTCAGGGTCACGAAATCGGCCTTGCGGAGATCAATCGCGTGTCACGGCGCCTGGAAAGTACGCCGGATTCATTAGCAGTCTTCAACCTGATGGGCGCCATGGGTCAGCAAGCTCGCGAAAACTACCGTTCGCCCCGAGCGTAGCGCAGCCAAGTCGAAGGCACCCTCCGACTCCGGCCGTGCCGGCCTGCGCTCGCCTGCCCCGGAGTTTCGGGGGGCGAACGATATGGCGCCGATGCACGGGTCGACGGCGCGGTGTGGTCATATCGATTCCTGATTATCCCTGAGCTTCAGCTGGCTTTTCCTTCTCCCTCCGGGAGAAGGTGGCGCGAAGCGCCGGATGAGGGTTCGGCGTCGCGCGGCTCGGCACGACGAACCCTTGGCGGCCACGCGCAAGTGCGGACCCTCACCCGCCCCTACCGGGGCACCCTCTCCCGGAGGGAGAGGGACCACCGCAGCTGAGTGTCGAGGATAATCAGGTGTCGATTTGCTCCGTTTCGGGAAACTCCGAGGCTGCCTCACGGTACAAGCTACCAACCGGTTTGAATGGATCCGGCGATGGAAATGGGTGTCATGGACGGCCTTGGTCCGTCCCCGGGTGCCGGGTATCCCTGGCCCCTGCTTGCGGTAGTGGGCGTTACCATGACGACATGGACGGCCTCCTCCGGCAGGCCCGCCTGGATGTCCGAATGCGATGACGATGGACCCTGATCCCGACACGCGTGGTTGCGTCGCCGCCGCCATCCGCCGCCGCCGATGACTGCCTTCGCCCGCCTGCACGCGGTGCTTGTCGACGACGATCCCTCGGCGCAGGTATGCCGCGACTTGCCCGAATCCGCGTGCCGCGAGCAGCCGCGCAACTACGGCGTGCATATCGTGTCGCTGAGCCTGACCAAGCTTGGCGAAGGGCTGGCCGATCCCAAGCTCGTGCTCGCATGGTTGCTCGACGCCATCGGCGCGCCGACCTGGGCGCTTGGCCTGTTGGTGCCGGTGCGCGAATCGCTGGCGATGCTGCCGCAACTGGTGATCTCGGCCCGCATCCGGCTGCTGCCCATCCGCAAGACCGTCTACGTGGTCGGTTGTGTCGTCCAGGGCGCGGCGATCATCAGTTTCGGCCTGACGGGATGGTTCGCGCAGGCAACCTCCGGCACGCTCATCGGCGTCGTTGCCGTGGCGCTGATCGCGGCCTTTGCGCTGGGCCGCAGCCTGTGCTCGATCAGCCACAAGGACGTGCTGGGCAAGACCGTGGACATCGGCCGGCGCGGTTCGGTCAGCGGCACCGCCGGCACCATCGCCGCCATCGCGACCCTGCTGCTGGCCATCGGGTATTCGATGGGCTGGATTCCGCTCACGGTGCCGGTCGTCGCCGGCATGATCGTGCTCGGCGGCATTTGCTGGCTGCTGGCCGCGCTCGTTTTCGGATCCATTCGCGAAGAACCCGGCGCCACCGAAGGCGGCATCGACGGCCTGGCCGCGGTGATTGCGCAACTCGGCCTGCTGCGCAGCGACGCGCATTTGCGCCGGCTGATCGTGACGCGCGTGTTGCTGCTGTCGACGGCGCTGGCGCCGCCGTTCTACATCGCGCTCAGTGGTGAAAGCGCCGCCAGCGGCCTGGGCACGCTCGGTCCGTTTCTGCTCGCCTCGGCAGGGGCGAGCCTGGCCAGCACCTACGTCTGGGGCCGGCTGGCCGACAAGTCCAGCCGCCGCGTGCTGATGATCGCGGCCACGATCGCCGCGTTGGCGAATGCGGTCGCGGCCTTCGTTGCGCTGGCGATGCCGGACCTGTTGAAAGGGTCGTCGTTGCTGCCGGCCTTGTTGTTCGTACTCATGATCGCGCATCAGGGCGTACGGCTCGGGCGTTCCGTGCACGTGATCGACATGGCCGATCGCGATAGCAGGGCGACCTACACCGCGCTCAGCAATTCGGTGGTCGGCCTGATCCTGCTCGTCGGCGGCATCTTCGGCGTCATCGCGCAATGGCTCGGCATCGGCGTGGTGCTCGCGATCTTCGCGTTGATGGCTGCACTGGCGATACACGCGGCGGCCGGGCTGGACGATGTCCAGGCCGCCTAAACGGCCGAATACCTGGCGCCAAATTTCGCGGGCGAGGTAGTTCCGCCTGAAGATCATTGGATCGGGATCATGCAGGCGTGACCAGATGCGTGGTCTTCGGTTCGCTCGTCAGGAAGCTGTGGACGCGCGCCTCCAGCGCCTGATCGGCCCTGGTCACGCGTTCGTGTTGGCGCAGATGTTCAAGCCATGATCCGAGCAAACAGGTTTCGATGAACTTGCCGCGCTCAGCGGTGTCTTCAATCACGTCCCACATGCCAGCCTCGTTGCACGCCGGAACGCTCTGATCGCGCCTTCGGCGATCGAAGAGTTTTCCTCCATGCAGTCAGTGCAATGACCGGAGCGCTGCTTCGGCACGACCGGTTCCGGTAATCCTACGGCAAGCGGGTGGGATCGATCAGCGGCGCGCGCGCTTGCTTGAAGGCAAGCGGGGCGCACTGGCGTTCGATCATGCGTCGGACGACAGGTCCATCGGGCCCGCAGTGGAGAGCCCGAATGCGCTCGGAGATGGTCGCGTCATGGTGTGTCATGCGGCTGTTGTGGCGTACGTAGTCGAGCCACGTCGGCGTTTCGTAACGCTCGATCCAGACCTCGGGATCGGCTAGATCGCGCAACAGCCGCCAACTGCGTGCGCCATCGCGGCGCCGTATGCGACGTCGCTCGACCATCACTCTCAGAAACTCCACGATATCCGCCTCGCGAATCACGTAGCCGATCGTGATCACGACCGGACCCGTGCGGGCGTCGACGGGGACGACCGTGCTCGGTTCTTTCCACAGGCGCACCAGATCGAGATTGAGTTCCCTGGTTTGCGCCACCGGCAGCCAGCGTCCAAGCGCTGCGCACGCAAGCATGACGACGGACGCCGCCAACAGTGCCAGCGTGAGACCCGCTCTGTCCGCGACTTCGCCCCACAGCCAGCTGCCCGCCGCCAGCCCGCCAAAGGCAGCCATCTGGTAAATCGACAAGGCGCGCGCGACGACCCAGCGTGGCGCCGACAGCTGCACCGCGACATTGAAGGTGGCCAGCGCCAACAGCCACGCTGCGCCGGCCACCAGCAGCACCGTCATCGTCACCAGCAGCTGCGTGCTGACGCCGGCAATCCCCGCCGCCACCGCGAACGCGATGCTGGTCCAGCGCACGATGGACTCGGTCGACATCAGCTGGCGCAGCCTCGCGTTGCCGATGGCGCCGGCTACCGCGCCTACGCCGAACGCACCCAGCAGCAGGCCATAGGTCAGTGGTCCGCCACTGATCAGGTCCTTGGCAACCAGAGGCATCAACGCCATGAGCGCACTGGCGGCGATACAGAACCATGCGCTGCGGACCAGAACCGTGCGAATGGCCGGCGACCCCGCAACGAAGCGAACGCCCGCGGCGACCGCGATGCCGAGCGTTTCGCGCGGCAGCGAACGCTCCTGCGGTGTCGGGCGCCAGCGCAGAAGCACGACGATCAGTGCGATGTTGCTGACCGCGCTCACCGCAAACGCCGCAGCGGCGCCCGCGGCTGCGACGATGGCACCGCCAATGGCGGGTCCCGCGCTGCGCGCCATGTTGAAGCCCATGCTGTTGAGTGCCACCGCGCCCGGCAACTCCGCGCGCGGCACCATGTCCCCGACCGAAGCCTGCCACGCCGGCCCGTTGAACGCAGTGCCGCATCCCATCAGAAACGTGAAAAACAGCAGCAGCCACGGCGTGATCAATCCCGTCCAGGCGCATGCCGCCAGCGTGGCCGACACCACCAGCAAGAAGATCTGCGCGCCGAGCATCACCTTGCGGCGATCGAGATTGTCGGCCACCGCTCCCGCAACCAGCGACAGCAACGTGATCGGCAGGTACACCGACGCCAGCACCAACGCAACCATTTCGGCAGACGGAGCGAGCGCGATCATCAGCCAGGAGGCGCCCACCGACTGGATCAGCACACCGAGATTGCTGAGTGTGCTGGCGGCCCAGACACCTCGGAACACCGGGTAGCGCAACGGCGACAGTGCCGACGGGCGCGGCTGCACGTGCATGGAGCCGGATTCGTTCTGTTTCATTCAGGTGGGTTTTTCGGCATGGCTTGCGGGTGATGGTGCGACAGCGCCACGTCGTACTCGCAGGCTCTCCCGCGCCAGCTCGATCGAACTGTCCAGCAACGGTCGTAGCCGCCAGTCGCGCTCACGGAACTGCAGCGGGCTGTCAATGCCGAATGCACCCGCGACCGGCGCCAGCGAACCCAACGGCAGGGACAGCGATTTCTGGAACTGCATCTCCCGAACGTCCACCGAAATCTCCGGCAGTCGCAGCGAGTGCGTGGCTTCGGAAAGATCGAGCTTGCCGCGCACGTTGGCATCGGCTGCGGCCAGCGCATCCGACGCCCGCTCCAGGGTCGCGCGGGCCTGCTCGAAGCTCAATCCTTGCGCGGACATTTGCTGCGCCGATGCAACACTCCATCGCGCCGTGCCAAGCAGGCACGCCAGCGCGCCAGACACCTTGTATCGATGGCGACTTCCGGACGTCCGGACCATCCCTAGACCTCATCGCGCATTCGTCGGAACTGCCTCGGCCGGCTCGCGTCCCGGCCCTGGGACACAACGCGAGCATAGCGCTCATGCGCCGGGCGTGTGCACATCGATCTCGCCGTGCAGCAAGCCGCCGCAGCTCAAGTTGGAATCAACTTCGAGTTGGCGGTCTTGCAACCGGGCAACCGCTGGAGCACCCCCGGGTCTTTCAGAACAGATCGAGCGCGATCTCGTAGCTCGGGTCGGGGCGCTTGAACAGGTATTCGCCATGGCGGATCGAAGCCGGTGCGGTGACCCGCTGGCACTACTTGTCGCCCCCGATTCCCGAGGGCAGAAGTGGCGAGGTGCATGGATTGACGCATGACAAGGGCCATGCAGGCCTGACCCAGTCGCATCGGCCCACTTTCTCCCGCACTCATACGCGACGCCGCATGGCGTCCACACTCCACGTACCCGCACCCGCGAAAACAAAGTAGAGGAAGACGAAGCAGTAGAGCACCGCGAGCTCGCCGTGATTCAGCATCGGCAGCAACACGTTCCCCTGGCTTGCGTGCGCCATGAAGTAGGCGACAGCCATGAACCCGCACAGTACGAACGCCACCGGCCGCGTGAACAGGCCGATCAGCAGCAATATGCCGCCCGCGGTCTCGATGATGCCGGCGAGACCCATCAGCGAAATCCACTGCAGTCCGTCGAATGATGCCTGGTGCGGCAACCCGAACAGCTTCGCCGTCCCGTGCGGGATAAGCAGGCACGCGGTCACGATGCGCAGAACCGACAGCGCACGCGGGCGCCATGTCACCAATGATGCAGTATCGATTGTCATGAAGTTCTCCGTTTTGAAATTTCCGATTGTTGATGTCGTGGTGCTGCGTCACTGGCCGGCATGTTTTTTCCCGAGCGCGACATGGCCGTAACCGGCCCTACTTCAATGCCAGCTTGGCCTCGATGACTTCGGCCTCGGCTGGCAGCAACTCGAAGCCGAGGTCGCGACACAGCGCCAGCATGGGCTGATTGTCCGACAGCACGAAGCCGGTGATTTCCCGAATGCCGATGTTGCTGGCGTAGTCGATCATCACCTTCATCAGCCGACGTCCGATGCCGTGTCCGGCGAGGGTGTCGATCACGGTGATCGCAAACTCGCCGCGCTCGCGGTTGGCGTCGTTGATCAGGCGGACGCCGCCGTACAGCGCGGCTTCCCCGGCAGGCTTGTCCTCGCTGATGACGAACGCCATTTCGCGGTCGTAGTCGATTTGCGTTGCGCGCGCGGCCAGCTCGTGCGGCAGTTCCTTGAGCGTGCCGAACATGCGCATGTAGCGGCTCTTCGGCGACAGCCGCAGGAAGGCTTCGCGCATCGGGATCTCATCCTCGGGACGGATCGGGCGCAGCAGGCAGCGCGTGCCATCGGGAAGCTCGAAGGGTTGCTCCAGTTCGCGCGGATACGGCACGATCGCGAGCCGGTCCATCGCGTTGCCGCTGGCCGGGCGCAAGCGGACGCGGGCATCCAGCGCGATGACACCGTCTGGCCCCGCCAGCACCGGATTGAGGTCCAGGTCCACGATCTCCGGAAATTCGCACACCAGCTCGCTCAGGCGCACCAACAGCGCCAGCAACGCATCCATGTCGACCGGTTGCAAACGTCCCTTGGCGCCAGCGAGCACGCTGTGGATGCGGGTACGTTCGACCAGATCGCGCGCCAGGTTGACGTTCAGCGGTGGCAGTGCGATCGCGGTATCTTCGACCGCCTCGACGGTGACGCCGCCGGCACCGAACACGATCACCGGGCCGAACACCGGGTCGATCGTCAGGCCCGCGATCAGCTCCTGCGCGTTGGCGCGCTGGACCATGCGCTGCACCGATACGCCCGCGAGGCGCGCGTCCGGATAAGTGCTTCGCAGGCGTCCGATCATGCTGGCGGTGACGCGCGCGACTTCGTCGGCGCTCTCCACGTTGAGCGCGACGCCGCCCACGTCGCTTTTGTGCAGCAAGTCGGGCGACAGGATCTTGACTGCGTAAGGTCCGGACATCGCCTGCGCCACCGATCGGGCTTCCTCCGGCGTGGTGGCGCGCCGGCTTTCGTTGACGGCAAATCCGGCCACGGCGAGCAGGTGTTTGGCATCGGCCTCGTCCAGCCAGTCGACGCCGTCGCGCAGCCAGCCGTCGATCAGTTGGCGCACTTCCTCGCGTTGGCCCTCGCCGCGCAATGGAAAGGCCGGCACGGTCTCGCTGAGATGGATCTGCTGGCGGCGCCGGGTCGCCAGTTGCATGAAGCCGCGCACCAGCGCTTCCGGCGTATCGAAGTTGGGAACGCCGCGTTCGGCGAAGGGTTGGCGTGCCGCCTCGGCGGCGATCGGACCAAGCCACGACGCCAGCACCGGCTTGTGTGCCCGATGTCTGCGCAGTTCGGCCAGGACACCTTCGGCCGCGGCGGTTGGGTTGCCGAGGCCAGTCGGGCAATACATCACCGCCACGGCGTCGACCTCCGGTGCACCCAGAAGAACGCCCAGCGCCGCGCGATAGCGCTCGGGACCGGCATCGCCGATGATGTCAACCGGGTTGCCGTGCGACCAGGCTGCGGGCAAGCTTGCATCGAGTTCCGACAACGTGGCCTCGCCAAGCTCGGCAAGTTGTCCGCCCTCGGCCAGCAACTGGTCGGCAGCCAACACGCCCATGCCGCCGCCATTGGTGACCAGTGCCAGGGCTTCACCGTGCAGGGGCTGCGCGTGGGCGAGCGTCTCGGCCGCTTCCAGCATGTGCATCAGGGTTGCGACGCGCTGGATGCCGGCGCGGCGGAAGGCGGCGCCGAACACCGCGTCGCCACCGGCCAGCGCACCGCTGTGCGAGGCGGCAGCCTTGGCGGCCACCGGCGAGCGTCCCGACTTGAGTGCGATCACGGGCTTCACCCGCGATGCGTGGCGCGCCGCGGACATGAACTTGCGCGCGTTCGTCACGCTTTCCAGATACAACAGGATGGCATCGGTTTGCGGGTCCGTGGCCAGATAGTCCAGCCAGTCCGCGACGTCCACTTCGGCCATTTCGCCCAGCGAGACCAGCGACGAAAAGCCGATGCCGCGGGCCTTGGCCCAGTCGATCAAGGTGGTCAGCACCGCACCGGACTGCGACAGGAAGGCAATGCGTCCGGGCGGCGGCAGCGCTTGCGCGAAGCCGGCGTTGAGGTCGGCGTGCGGCGCCAACACGCCGATGCAATTGGGGCCAAGGATGCGCATGCCGGTAACGTGCGCGGCCGCCAGCACGTCGGCCAGCAGGGCCTTGCCGGCGGGACCTGCGGATGTTTCGGAAAAACCGGCCGACAGCACTACCGCGGCGCGGGTGCCGAGCTTGCCGAGGTCGGCGATGACCGACGCGACGACGGGCGCCGGCACCGCGACGATCGCCAGCCCGGGAGCCTCCGGCAATTCGGCAACGCTCGGATAGATGCCGGCCTTCGCGTCCAGCGCAAGATTGCGGTTGACCAGGAACACACGCCCCGGGAAGCCGGCCAGGTTTTGCGCGGCCACGGCACCCACCGAACCCGCACGCCGGCTCGCTCCCACCAAGGCGACCGACGCGGGTTTCAGGAACGCATCAAGGTTATAGGTGCTCATATGGACCGCTTCCGTTCGGCGTTGCCCCCACCGAGGCTACTACGAGCGCGTCACCAGCGTTGCCCGTGTGTGCGTAACGGTTCACGGCCGCGTCGGTTGCGCGTGACCGCGCCAACGTGCATGTGAACCGCCAGACACCCGTGCGGTTGAAATAACGCGCGCGTGGCAGCATTCAAGGTGCAGGACATCCTGCATTGTCGAAGGAGCCGCACATGCCGCAGACCGCCGCTGTCAATCGCCGCTTCGTGCTGGCCTCGCGCCCCGAAGGCGCGCCCACGCCCGCGAACTTTCGTCTGGAACATGCCGCCGTGCCCGCACCGGGTAACGGCCAGGTGTTGTTGCGCAGCGTGTACCTGTCGCTGGATCCGTACATGCGCGGACGCATGAGCGATGCGCCGTCGTATGCGGATCCGGTTGCGATCGACCAGCTGATGGTCGGCGGCACGGTGTGCCGGGTCGCGCAATCGAAGCATCCCGATTACAAGCCGGGCGATTGGGTGTTGGCGTACGCAGGTTGGCAGGACTTCGCGTTGTCCGATGGCAAGGGCCTGCAGAAACTCGATGCCGCGAAGATGCCGCCGTCGTGGGCGCTGGGCATCATGGGTATGCCGGGCTTTACGGCCTACATGGGCCTGATGGACATCGGGCAACCCAAGCCGGGTGAGACCGTGGTGGTCGCGGCGGCTTCCGGCGCGGTCGGTTCGGTGGTCGGACAGGTCGCGAGGTTGCAAGGCTGCCGCGTGGTCGGCATCGCCGGCGGCGAGAAAAAATGCCGTTACGTGATCGACACGCTCGGCTTCGATGCTTGTCTGGATCATCATCAGGCTGATCTGGATGGACGCCTCAAAGCAGCCTGCCCGGACGGCATCGACGTGTATTTCGAAAGCGTGGGCGGCAAGGTTTTCGATGCCGTCATGCCGCTGCTCAACGCCAAGGCGCGCATCCCGGTGTGCGGTCTGGTGGCCGCCTACAACGCCACCAAACTTCCGCCCGGGCCTGACCGCCTGCCGCTGCTGGCCGGCCTGTTGTTGCGCAAGCGCATCCGCATGCAGGGCTTCATCATTTTCGACGATTACGGTGATCGCTACGCCGAATTCCTGCAGGCCATGCAGCCGTGGATGGCCGCGGGCAAATTGCACTACCGCGAGGACGTGGTGGACGGCCTGGAAAACGCGCCGCAAGCCTTCATCGGCCTGCTCGAAGGCAGCAATTTCGGGAAACTGGTGGTGCGCGTCGGTCCCGACGAATTGACCTGAACGTTCCGCAAGAAGGCAAACGGGTCAAGCCGCTGACTCGTCCGGCGATTCGCAAAAGCTCACGGCATCTGCGGCAATTCGTGCGGGCGCAGGTCGAACACCAGCACCTCGGCCTTCTTGCCGGCGCCGAACTTCAGCGTGTGCGGATTGCGCAGGCGCACGCCGTCGCCCGCTTCCAGTTTCACGTCGTTGAGTTGCACGCTGCCGCGGGCGACATGCACATAGGCGTGGCGGTTCTTGTCCAGCGTCAGCGTGGCACTTTCGTCGCCGTCGAAGAGACCGGCGTAGACAAGGGTGTCCTGCTGGATGCGCAGCGAGCCGTCGCGGCCATCCGGTGAAATGATCAGGCGCAGGCGTCCACGCTTGTCCGTTTCGTCGAAATGCTGTTGCTGGTAAACCGGCTTGCCACCGGCGCGGTCCGGCATGATCCATATCTGCAGGAAGTGCACCGACTCGCTGTCGGAACCGTTGAACTCGCTGTGGGTAACGCCGCTGCCCGCGCTCATCAGTTGCACGTCGCCGGGCAGGATCTTCGAGCCAGTGCCCATGCTGTCGCTGTGCGCCAGCGCGCCCTCCAGCACGTACGAAAAAATCTCCATGTCGCGGTGCGGGTGCGTGCCGAAGCCTTGGCCCGGCATCACGCGGTCCTCGTTGATCACACGCAGGTCGGAGAAGCCGATCTGGTTGGGGTCGGTGTAACTGGCAAACGAAAACGTGTGGCGCGAACTCAGCCAGCCGTGCTCGGCCACGCCGCGCTCAGAAGCCTTGCGTACTTGCATCATGGTGATTTCCGTTTCGATGGGACGTCGGGGGACCAGCCTGCCGTTCATTCGCGGCCGCATTCATGGTGGAGCTTCAGGCCTGAGCCGCGATGAAATCGTGAAGGACGTGTCCAGCGGGATTCACGGGGGTGATTGCGCGCCTGGATACGTGGGGCAGGGGTCGTGGTTGTGGGCTGCCATCGAGCCGAAGTTGCCGTCGGATGAAATCCCGGCAAGGGCTGCCATGGAGCGGCGCACCCGAAGCCGGGTCCCGCGCGCTTGCCGTGTCAGGCGCAGGGTGGGATGATCCCGTCGGACGCCTGATTCGCGGTTGGGAAACCCGGCAAGGACAGGTTGCTGAAACAGGTTGGGCGATCTGCACAAGTACTTGATGTATCAACATCCTTGCCGACACTGCTCGTTGTCGCGGTCTATCCATGCGGCCAAGTTGTCTTGCATGTTCAAACAGACTTGGCGCTAGGATTGCAAAGGGGAATTCCGTGATACGGCGAA